>CAZLBE010000057.1:0-8019 GCA_964557635.1 uncultured Desulfobacterales bacterium | reverse complement strand
CCCAGCCGCCTCTCAACAAATATAGGGCCGAAGGCGCGAAGCCAATAGAATGCTGACTATTTGCATTCTATTTCATATAGATAAACATCCCGGTTATAATGTCAAATAAAAATTAACCTTGATGTTAATAAACAGCTGTTTCCTTAAATTTTCTTGCAAAGCAAAAGTTTTTAATGCATAAAAATATTCATGAAAAATCAATGGCATGAACCTTTTAAAATATCAGAATGGGTTAAACGAAGTTTTTCAATTCTCAATATGACTGTTCTGCTGATTGCTGCGGTATTTTTGCTTTCTGAATTCAGGTTTGACTGGTGCGAGCGTATAATAGGCAGCTATATTGCTACATCCAACAGTACACGTCCTAAAACAGGGCTTGTCTGGAGGGTTGGAAAACAGGCATCCAGAGCCCACGTCCATTTAAATGATATTATCCGGAATCAGCAGAATACAAAAAGATCTGCAGAACAGGCCTCTTCATTTTCAGATCTTGCAAAAAGACTTCTGCCGGGACAGTGGGCAAACCTTGATGAAACCCGGTTTAAACAATTTTACCTTGCCATGCCTGATTCCGTTGCAAAAAAATTCATAGCCCCCATGGAGCTTGCATGGATTTTAAGCAGCAAAAATATAAAAAGAATATTCTGTGAAGGAAAATCAAATGGAATGGAAATTTATTTTCTTGATCAGGATAACCGGGTTATACGCCAGATAAATTTCAATAAACCGATGATTGACCAGGCTGAAAAACAAGAAGCGCCCTTTAAGGGCAGCTTAAATGATATAAAAGAGTTTGAAGGCCATATCTTTCCTGCTGATATTTTTTTCAAGGCCCTTTTATCCCTTCCCAAAGAAATGATTTCCAGTTTGATCATCAATCCAAGAAAACTTTTAATGGAAAAGGGGAAAATTATTAAGGCAGGTATTTCAAATGAAGCAGAATCAGGATTTATTAAAATGGGTTTTGAATTTAATACAGGAGGCACAGGCAATAATGAAACCGGATCTGAAGTTGTCTTTATAAAGGGAAGAGAATGGGCTGTCTGGCGCCTTAATATGCTTCTTGCAGGAGAAAAAAAATGAATCTGTTTACTCTCTTTCTCCGCTCTTCAAGGTTTATTTTTTATTCCCTGCTTCTTGTTGCTTCCTGCTGTTTTATTATTTTCATATTTTTAATTTTTTCTGCAGCAAAGGATCTGCCAAGGGTTCCATCCCCTTTAAGCCGTATTATTGAAACGCCTCAAACTGAAATCTTTGCAGCAACCGGGGAAAAGATAATGACACTTGGCTCAAGACAACCTGTGGAGTTATCTGAGGTTTCACCGTATTTTATCAAAGCGGTGCTCGCAACGGAGGACCACAGATTTTATGAGCACCACGGTATTAATAAACTTAGAACCATCAAAGCCCTTTTTATAACTCTGTTTAAACCCGGAAAAATTCAGGGGGCATCCACCATAACTCAGCAGCTTGCCAAAAATCTTTTTTTCAGTTTTAAAAAATCATATCTTCGCAAATTCAGAGAGCTTCTTATCGCTTTTCAGATTGAAGCAACCTCTGATAAAAAAGAAATTTTAAGTGCTTATATAAATCAGATCAATTTCGGAGCAGGTGCCCAGGGTATTGAAAAAGCATCCAGGGTGTTTTTTGGAAAACCAGCCGCAGATCTCACCCTTGGAGAAGCTGCACTTCTTGCAGGCCTTCCGAAATCGCCAACATCTTACAATCCGTTTAAACACTATGACAGGGCTTTAAAGAGAAGATCTGTGGTTTTAAAAAGAATGGTTCAAGTGGGATATATTTCTGAAGAACAGGCAGAGGATGTCTTAAAAACAAAACCTGCTCTTTACTCAAAGCACAAAGATTCAAGGACAGGCAGTTATTTCATTGATGCGCTTATAAACAGGCTTGTTGAAAAATACGGCGAAGATATTGTTTTTCATGGAGGCATTAAAGTTTTTTCCACCCTTGATACGCAACTTCAAGCTATTGCTGAACAATCAGTTAACAATGGCCTTGATAACGTGGATAAAATGATGGGCCTTACGGAAAAAACCGATGTACTTCCTCAAGGGGCCCTTGTTGCAGTTGATACAGGCTCAGGCGCCATAAAGGCAATGGTTGGAGGCAAAAATTATTATACAAGTGAATTTAACAGGGCAACAAACAGCCGCAGGCAGCCGGGATCCGGGTTTAAACCTTTTCTTTACTATACTGCGTTTAAAAAATTTAATTTAAACGGTGCAAGTGTAATGACTGATAAGCCAGTCACAATTCATATAAAAGGAGGCCCTGACTGGAGTCCTGAAAATTTTGAACGTACCTATATGGGAGATGTGATTCTTAAAAAGGCCCTGGCCCTTTCCATTAATACCATTGCAGCCCAGCTTGTGGAGATGACAGGACCTGCAGCTGTCATAGAAACGGCAAAAAACTGCGGAATAACAAGTCCGCTGCAAAATGTTTATTCAATCTGCCTTGGGACATCGGGCGTGACCCCCCTTGAAATGGCATCTGCATTTTCAAGTTTTGCAACCCTTGGAATAAAGCATAAACCGTTTTATATATGGCGTGTTGAAGATCCATTTGGAAGGGTGATAGATGAGCATATAATTCAATCAAAAAGAGTTATGGATGCTGATACCTGTTTTCAGGTTGTGGATATGATGAAATCCGTTATTAACCGTGGATCGGGTAAATCGATAAGAGCAATGGGATTCACAAGACCTGCAGCAGGTAAAACAGGAACCAGTGACCATTTTCACGATGCATGGTTTACAGGGTTTACTCCCTCTTTATGCACTTCTGTATGGGTGGGGTTTGATAAACAAAAAAAACTTGTCACAAAAAATCATATTGGAATTACAGGGGGCAGAGGGGCTGCTCCCATCTGGGCAAATTTCATGAAACAGGCCCTTAGAAATCAACCTTTAAGGGATTTTCCCGTTCCGGAGGGCATAAGATTTGAAATTTGTGATGGTGAATTTTTTAAAATTCCACTGAAAGAAAATCAGCATCTTTGTGACAACAGAGATAAAAATACAGACAACTCAACTTCACAGACAAAAACAGGAACAGGTCAATGATAAGAGCTTTACGTCATATTTCCATACGGCTTTGCATTTCAGCATTAATATGGATGCCTGTATCCTTTATTCTGCTTACAAGCTTTGGATATATCATACATGGAAAAAATTTTATTGCTGCAGCTGTGATTTTATTTATCATTTTTTTTACCGTGGGATTTTTAATGGATCAAATCGGCAAAAATTTAATTTACAAGCTTATAAAAGAAGCAAAATCATGGGAACAGGCAGGAATATATAAAAAAAGTGAAAAACTATATATAAAGGCGGTAAGAATATATGACTCCTTTCTACTTTACCCCTGGAGAAACAGAAAATTAAGCGAAACCCTGACCGGCTGCCTTGCAAAATTTTCCCTTGCATGTTCAATACGAAATCCAATTTTTGACAGCGCTGTTACATCTTTTCTGTCAATGTCACCAAATGATGCCGACATTGCCCTTTTATGGCTTGAACGCCTATGCAGCAGCGCACCTGCAGATCCTGATATAAATCGCCATGAAACGGAGCTAAATCTGACCGGTCACCTCTTAGTAAATGGTGAAATAGAGCCAATAAACCGGGTATCTATTTCTGACAAAGAAAAAGAGATACTGACAGACCTTGCAGAAATTCATACTGGAAATCCTGACTTTGTGGTGTTAATTGCCGATTTGTTTACAAAACTTAACCGCTGCGATTTTACGGCACGTAAAATATACAAAAAAGCTCTTAACATGCCGGATCTTAAACAAACCACCCGTGAGGCAATAAAACAATGCCTTGGAGCAGAAGATAAAAAACTGTCATCCTTTGCCGTTTCAAAGAGAATTTCTTCATTTGAAACAGATAACCTTCAAAACAAAAAGGCAGGCAAAGCCCTTAAATCAACTATTTCAATGCAAAAGATTACGGCTGATTCTGTATTTAATCTAATCCATGGTATCCATTGCCGGGCCAAAAAGGTATTTAAACAGATTTTTATAATGACACTTTCATCATTAAAATCTTTTTTCAATGCCATTTCAACAATTATAACTTTTATAAAAAAAAGGGAAAAATTAAAATTTATTGTCAAATGGGGCATAAGTGCAATTATCTGCATGGGAATAATTATTTTTATGGTAAACACATTTTCCCGCCTTTTTTCTGAAAAAAAGCCTGAATTTCAAGAAAATCAAGCATTTAAGGAAAATATACATAAAACAGAACCTGCCCAAAAAAAATTATTTACCATTCAGGTGGCAGCGTATCTTAAGAAAAAATATGGTGATGCATACGTTGCAAAATTAAAGGCAAAGGGCTTAGATGCTTATCTTTCCAGAACAGAAGGTGGAGGCAAAGCCTGGTTTATAGTGAGGATCTCGAAATTCCCTGACAAAAAGACCGCTTCACAATACGGGAAAAAACTTAAACAGCAGGGATATATTGATGATTTTTTCGTGGATAACACCAGCAGAAGACACTGATATCATGAAAAATATGCCAATAAAGGTCATGATAGCCTGAGAGGGGCAGAATCTATTTCTGCCCTTTTAATTGAATCCGTTATTTGGTCGGTTATGGAATCCGAATTTTGGGCGGATATGGAATCCGTTATGTGGGCGGATATGGAATCCGCCCCTACCTCAATTCCGGAAAATAACATCCCCTGTCTTTTCCGTACCGTATCCTCCAAGCAGCTGAACACGTTTTTTAAATGATTCGGTTTTAATGGTCTCCATTAAAACCTGTACCATATCTGTATTAAAAAATCTGTCAGGAATAATGAGATCGTATTCTTCCGTTACAACGGGAATAAAATCAAGGTCAAGGGCTTTTGCTGCCGCATGGATGCCAAGCCCTGCATCTGCCCTGCCTGAAAGCACTGCAACGGCAACGGACATATGGGTGTATTCTTCATTTGTATATCCATTAATTTCAGCAGGACTTATGCCAAGGGCATTTAACCTGTAGTCAAGAAGAATTCTTGTTCCTGATCCGGCCTGTCTGTTAATGAAGAAAAGTTCTTTGTCCTTAAAATCCTCAAGCCCTTTTATTCCCTTTGGATTACCCTTTGGCAGAATAAATCCCTGTTCTCTCATAACAAGATTCACAACCCATAATTTTTTTTTTGGCAAATATTTTTTTAAATAGGAGATATTATAGGAACCGTCTTCAGGGTCAAGCAGATGGGAACCTGCCATGTGGCACGCGCCTTTTTTTATTGCCATGAGACCCCCCATGCTTCCGACATGGCTCGATGAAATGCTTACACTGCCTGTTTTTCCGCGCTGTATCTCATCTGCAAGCAGATCCAGACAATTGTCATGGGAACCTATGATAACAATGGTATTTTTAATGGCTGATAAAGGCTTTATAAGCTCGGCTGTTACCTTTTCACCTGCACCGATTCCTTCGCTGTGTGCAGGTATCCTGATAATACCGTCGGCTTCGGTGAGGGTTGTGATACTGCCGGAGCCCCTTGGAAGCTGAGACGCTATAAGTTTGTCATTAACAGCGCCTATTTTAACCCTTAAAAACTCTTCCTGGCCGAGCTTTGAAACAATTTTTCTTGCAGGCTCAACTGTTATTTCATCTCTTTTTTTCTCATCAAGCCCCTGCATTTTTACAAGCAGTTTCCCTGCAAACTGCTCAAATGCAACAATTGCCGCCACAGGATAGCCCGGAATCCCGAAAACAGGGGTCTCTTTTATCTTTCCAAAGAGAAGTGGCTTGCCCGGCATCATTGTAACCCCGTGTACATAAACTTTGCCAAGGGATGAAATAACAGGCTTTGCATAATCCTCTGATCCTGCTGATGAGCCTCCTATAATCAGAACCATGTCATAACCGGAATCAATGCCATCATTAACTGCGGTTTTTATTTTTTCAAGATTGTCTTTGAGCATTGTATTGCAGTTAACCTCTGCCCCGTATTCCCTGCACAGCCCTGATAAAACATGGGAATTTGATTCTATTACAATTCCCGGTTCAAGCCTGTTTCCTTTGATATCCTCCCATTGTTTTAACTCTGAGCCCGTGGGAATAATAAGAACCCGGGGTTTTCTCCTTACTTTAACGTAAAAAACGCCCCCTGATAAAAGGGCGCCAACGGAATAGGGGGTAATGATGTGCCCCCGTGGAAACAAAAGCTTGGTTGCAACAATATCTTCTCCCATTTTTCTTACATTCTGCCATGGAAAAACAGGAGCCTCAATTTCAACTGTTTCATCATCAATAATATTGAGATGCTCTATCATTATTACGGCATTGGTGCCTTTTGGCATCACATGCCCTGTATTAAGCCAGAATGCATTTTCACCGATCTTCAGGGAAACAGGAGCTTCCTCACATGCACCAAAGCTTGATTTTGCATCAAGGGCAATACCATCCATGGCTGCAGCATGGAAATTCGGGGAGGACAAAACTGCAATGGCAGGCTCGGCAAGAACTCTTCCAACTGCATCTGCTGCTGCAATCTCTTCTTTATCCATGGAAGGCTGATTGGAAAATTTTTAAAATAGAATATTTTCAGCTTCCTTAATACTCTTCATATCAAGATATACATTACGTTTTGTATTCATTTTATACCTTTTTATTTTTCTATAAGAAATAGAATGTAACCTATTAAATTTATTTATTTTTTGTCAGAATATTTGATTCTTTGAGGCAATCTGGGCCAAATCCAGATCGGCCTCATGGCCGTTACATGGAAATAATTTCCACAATGGAATCCTTTTCAACGCCTTCCTGGTTTTCACCTATTTCAAGAAGCCCGTCTGCAAGCACCATTGTCCTTATCAACCCTGATTTTCCAAGAACCGGATCTGCAAAAAGCTCGTTATTCTTTTTAACAAATCTCACCCTTACAAAATCCTGTCTTCCCTGGGCAGATGCAATATTTCTCATAAGTTTTGCAGGAATTTTTATTCCGGCAGGATTGCAATCAGCACATCCTTTAAGCCTGTTTATAAAAGGCAGAACAACAATTTTAAAAATTACCATTGCCGAACTTACATGGCCTGGAAGCCCCCACACAGCTTTATCGCCTGATTTGCCTAAAATTGTAGGTTTGCCCGGACTTATGGAAATACCGTGTACGAGAATTTTAGTATCTTTTAGAGAAGATAAAACCTCTACTGTGAAATCGCGAACCCCAACGGAGCTTCCCCCTGAAAGCAGCACCATATCGGTTTCTGCAACCGCTTTTTTACATGCGGCAAAAAGAGCTTCAGGGTCATCTTTTACAATACCGTACAGAACCGGGACAGCGCCTGCGTCACGTATTAACCCTGCAAGTGTGTATGAATTAATATCCCTTATTTTTCCGATACCGGGTGTTGCATCTACAGGAACTATTTCATCTCCCGTTGAAATAACTGCTATTTTTGGCTTTTTAAACACCTTGATGGAAGAAAACCCGAAGGCCGCTGCAAGTCCTGCTTCCTGGGGCCTTATTAATGTACCCTTCTCCAGTACTTTTATGTTCTTTTTAAAATCTTCGGCCCTGTCAATGACATGCTGCAAAGGTGCAACGCTTTTATAAATTTCAACGGATGAATCCCCAACCATTTCAGTATGCTCAATCATCACAACACTGTCAGCGCCTTTTGGCAGCATGCCGCCCGTGGATATTCTTGCAGCCTGACCCGGTTTCAGGTCAAATTCAGGAATTTCACCCATGGCAATGGAGCCTTTTAAATCAAGCCATGCAGGACTTGAATCCGAGGCACCAAATGTTGAGCCTGAAACAACTGCATACCCGTCCATTGTGGATCTTCTGAAAACAGGCATGTCTTCATCGGCAAGAATATCTTCGGCAAGAATTCTTGATGAAACCTGTGATATGGGAACAGCTTCAATATCCACAAAAGAAAAAACATTGATAAGCGCCATAACCTAATCAAGGGGATTAACTTGAAAAAAACATTTAATCTTAAAGACTATTTGATGCGTGAAATGGCCTGCTCAA
>CAZLBE010000056.1:4695-8031 GCA_964557635.1 uncultured Desulfobacterales bacterium | reverse complement strand
TAGACGAATATGAGGCACTCTCCAAACATTTACATTATAAGCCGAATATTTAAAAAAGGAGAAACAAATGTCTAACATTATAGCAGTAGATGATATATTGGATGCAGCAAAATTAATTAAGAGAATCCTTGAAAGAAAGGGACATAAAGTCTTTCCTTTTACAGAAGAAGAGGAAGCTATTGCCTTTGTGGAAAAAAATGAAGTTGATCTTGCAATACTTGATATAAAACTGAAAAAAATGAGCGGAGTTGAGGTGCTTGAGGAGTTGAAGAAAAGATCACCTTCGATCAGGGTAATCATGCTGACGGGGTATCCCACCATTGAAACGGCAAGGGAATGTTTAAAATTAGGCGCCGATGAATACTGTGTAAAACCAATTGACAAAGACGAACTTGAAGATAAGGTAAAGCAGATACTAAGTGCATGATGAGAATTAAATATTTTGTGTATGCAATGTGAACCACATATTAAAAATTCATCTTAAGATATTTTTGGGGAAGTTTTCCTTGTGTGCTTTCTTTCAATGTCAGCCATGTAATTAAAGTATTTCTGGACAAATTTTCCCGAAACAATCTCAGCTACTGGAAAAACAAAATCAGTATCAGATAAAAATTTCCCTGAAAAGGCTAAAAATACACTCTTAGACAATTCAAAAAGCATGCTGTTTATTTCATCCTGATCCTGGACAAAATCTTTTTTTCCGTAAATCCTGCACCTCGCAGGTCTGATATCGTAAATTTCACATCCTTTTCCATCATTGAACGGACATAATGTATCAGCAGCATCCGGTGAAGTAACAGATTTTGATACAGCAACAGACCTTTGAATGAGCCTCTGTCTTTGGGCAGATGTAAAATGCCTGTTGATATTTGAATACAGATAAAGGACTTCAATGAACTGCAGGTTAAAGCTTTTTTTACAGCATTCATCTTCACCCCTGCCGCATTCTTTAAAAAGCACTTCTGTATTATCCCCGATTTTCAGCAGTTTTCTGTCAATGTCCTGAATAAGGGACTCATAATCGAAAAAAAAGCCGGTTAAAGCCACCCTGTTTTTAAACTCAAGGGAAGGTTCCCTGATTTTGAGGACACCTGATTTTTTACCATATTTTTTCAACAATTTCCATTGGCCATAACTCGATGGATTTGCCTTTGATAATTTTAATTTTTTTGAGGCTGCTTTAAGGCTGATACCTTTGCGAATCATGTATGATGTAATAAAAGTTCCGGTTCTGCCGATACCGTGCCTGCAGTGGACAAGTACTTTTTTCCCAAGGTACACAGCCTCATCAAGCCAGGCCAGAGCATTCTCCATATCTTTCATTGAAGGAATATCCTCGTCCCATATGGGAAGATAATAGACTTCAAATCCGGATGCTTCTTCAAGTTCGTGAAGGTCACTGAATTCAGCGCACAGGTTCACAATGGCATCAATTCCACCGGCTTTTATGGAATCAAGTTCAGCATATGACATGGGTGCATATCCAACTGCAATACTGTCACTTACCCATGTTAAGGGATAATCGGCCATTCAGTGTCTCTCCAATATCATATAAAATGCGCTATTATTCAGCCACAGATTTACACGGATCATTACTGATATTTTTTATAACTCTGAGCCTTTATCAACAGCTGTTCTGAAATCATACCTGCCGTTCATAAAGTCATCTATCATCAATTGCATATCAAGACCGTCTTTAAGATACATGTCCATGAGCTTTGTAGCGCCTAAAAGCCTTCCTGTCATATCCAGTGTTTCTTGAATGGTTTCCAGGGAACCGCTCCTCAGTTCCGCATCAATAAGATCTGATTTAATATCAACCATAAATCCAAATTGAGTTAAAATTCCTTTAATAAAACCTGCACGCAGAGATCTTCCTTCAGGAGTACCGCCACCACCTGAAAATCTGAAAAGGATATAATTATTCTCCCTTGAAGACGAACAGATTGTATCCACAATAACAAAATGATATCCAAACCTGAAATTTACATTCAAATACTCCTCGGACATAACGGCATAGCTGCCGAACATAGGTGAATCCGCACTGATTATTCCCCCTGCCATAACAATCCTGTCGTATTCCTCCCAGTCAAAATGGGTGGTTTCAGTCCAGCAGATCCCGGGATTTGAAAGCCCCTTTAATAGAGCTTTCAAGGGAATACTTGCAATATCTTCGGGCTTCAGAATTTTTTTATTTTTCCCATGCTCCTTTATTCCGTTTCCAACATCAAGCAAATAAAACAGCATGGGAATTTTGGAAACAAGCTGTTTTGCCCCTTTTTTCCTGCTTCCTTTTCTGCTTCCGATGGAAAACATCTCTCTCATGGCTGTTTCATGGACAAACCTTATGATATCATGGAGGGATCTGCACCCTTCCGGTACAAATGAATCCGATTCAGGATCAGTCAATTTCAATTTTGCGCAAAAATTCATAACATACCGCAGTTTGACCATAAAAGAGCTGGTCTTAAAAAAGTCTTCCTTTTCAGGGTCCTCTTCTAAAATTGAATCGATGATTCCGTCATATACAATACCATTCTTTGCATCCACGGTTACTTCTCTTCCATTGACAAGGTCATGAAAACCCTCGGCAACATTGACAATGGCAGGGATATTAAACTCCCTTGCAATGGATGCAAAATGACTTGCACGGCTTCCATTTTCAATAACAACTGTATGAATTTTATTTATCGTTGTAACAAGACCAGGTAAAGCATGCGGCACTGCAAGAACAGCTCCAGGGGGAATATCATCTAAGGAAGACAGGCTTTCAAGCCTGTAAACCGGTCCTGATACCATACCTGTACAGATTGATTCGCCCCCCGAACAGATAACCCTGTTATCAATCTTGATTTTTTCCTTGATTTTTTCTTTTAAGGTGGAATCTGATTTATCAGTATCAATGTTCAATGGCCTGGACTGAAGGATAAAAAGTTTATCTGACTTATCCCTGCACCATTCTATATCCTGGGGACGTTCAAAATAATTTTCAAGGGATATGCCCCATCTTGCAAGGGTCAACACAGATAGTTCATCAAGGGAAAGACGGTTTATTTTATTTTTATCTATATCAATTACCCTGGTTCTGCCGTCAGGTGCAAGGACCATCTGTTTTGATTTTCTGCCTGTTTTTATACTTACAATCCTGGAAGTATCCTGTTTTGACACCTCTATAATATCAGGGGTGACCTTGCCTTCAACAAGCATCTCCCCCTGCCCCCACACAGAGTTAATCAAAAGATTTTTAGAAACAGGGTTTTCAGTATCGCAGGTGTACATCACACCGGATGCTTTGGAATCAATCATCTCAAGGACAAGAACAGCCATGGGAGTTTC
>CAZLBE010000056.1:0-4595 GCA_964557635.1 uncultured Desulfobacterales bacterium | reverse complement strand
CACCGGATGCTTTGGAATCAATCATCTCAAGGACAAGAACAGCCATGGGAGTTTCGTCGTCAAGTATGCCATGATTTATCCTGTAAAAAAGAGCACGGCTGGAATATTTTCCCGCGATAACCCGCTTGTATTCATTTAAAATTTCGTCTCTATCCACATTTAAAATCGTTCTATACTGGCCGGCAAAGGAAACTTTTCCATCCTCTTTTACAGCACTGCTTCTAAGTGCAAATCTTAAATCTGTCTCCCCTGTTTTTTCAAGAAACAAAACAGTATCCATCACTGCAGATTTAATGTCTTCAGGAACAATTCCATTTACAATTAATTGTTCTATTTCTGCTGCTGTCTTTTCAAGGGCTGGTAAATCATCTATATCAATGCCAGCTAATTTGTCATTAATAATTTCCTGTAAACCATTTAACTCCATGAAATAATGAAAAGCATTGGTTGTAATAACAAATCCATTTGGTGCAGGCAGATGAAGTTTCCTGTTTACAAGGGATAAGGAAAAAGCTTTTTTACCGGCGATTTCTTCACTGAAAGAAAAAATTTTATTAAAATCTATAACAAAAGGCGGAGAAAAATCAAAATCTTCAGGAGCAAGCATGAAACGCACATAAAAATCAAATTTTTTAAAATATGCCCTTAACTCCCAATAGCTTGAAGGACACATTTTTAACAGTTCTTCAACCAGATTTGATACGGCGTTGGAAAAAAGCCCATAGGTTTTTACAACTGCCTGAAAATCACATTTTATGGGAGTGTAGTAAATATCCTCAAGTACAGCCATAAGATCATGGGCAGCTTTGTCATATTCAAGCAGAACTTTAAATGATTCGTATTTTTCCCTTAAAACGGTGCCCGGAGAAAATACCTGATATGTCCAGTATCTGAATAGATTTTTAATTAACATGCGTAGAAACCTTTATTAAGGATCGAAAATATCATACATGAATTAAATATCAATACCCCCACCCCCCGGGGTTTGTCAAGGAATGAACAATATCTATTATTTAACAGACGGGAATCTTGCCCTGTCAGTATGGGGATAAAATTTAGCCCCGGAAAAAATATTCATGAATTCCTGGTTCACATTAAGTTCAATATAAGTAATACTCTGTCTTATTTTATTGAGTTCCTCAAAGCAATTGGGGTCAAGTAGAAATTTTGCAGCACCTTCAAGGGATGAGTTGCCTAAAACTTCAAATTTTTCAAGGGGAATATCAGGCAGCATGCCAATTGATATGGCAGACTTTGGATTAATAAAAGAACCGAAAGTTCCTGCCACGTAAAATTTTGAAAGATCATCAAAGGCAAGCCCTGCCGTATTGTTCACCATCACCTCAAGGATCGAGTACATGGCGGCCTTTGAACTTGTAAGGGAATTTATGTCTGTCTGGCTTAGAACAATCTCTTTTCCCGTTCCTGAACTATCCTTATCCATTAGACGAAAATATGATATCCCATCCTTTTCAAATAACCTTCCATGACATTTTTCCCCTGCAAATTTTCCCCTGATATCAATCATCCCGGAAAGAAAAAGCCCTGCTGCAAGATCTATCATACCTGAACCGCAAAGGCCGATTGCCGGCTTCTCATCAATGGTGTGTATCTCAATATCCCCTGTTTCTCTGTCGATTGCCACGGTATCAATCACCCCTGGCCCCGCCGTCATACCCATATCACTCATACCACCCTCAAGGGCGGGTCCTGCGGCACCTGCACATGCAATAAGCCAGTCCCTGTTTCCCACAACAACCTCTGCATTTGTTCCCACATCCACCATTATACATGGGAATTCTTTTTTATGAATTTCTGCGTATAAAATCCCGGAAATAAGGTCTCCTCCAAAATAACTGCCTATGTTTGGAAAAAGAAAAACAATCCCCTCAAAATTCATGTTAAGCCCTATTTCCCGTGCCTTAACTGGCTCAGGGATATTTACACAGGGAATGTAAGGCTCCCTTATAATATTAGTGGGATCAATGCCAAAAAACAGGTGAGTCATGGCGGTATTGCCTGCACCGCAGAAAAGATAAACCGATGAAATATCAAGGCCGCATGACCGGCACAGGGATATAATATTGGAGTTTACCGCCTCGACAACAAGATCCTTAAGCTCTTTTCTACCGGCATCATTTTCTGCATGGCGAATCCTTGCAAGCACATCAGGTGCTATCACAGTCTGGGGATTATCAAAGCCTTTTTCTCCAAAATTTTTTCCCGTTTCAAGGTCCAGAAGCCTTAAAACAATTCTTGTGGTACCGATATCCGCCGCAATACCGCAGACAGGTTCTGCATCATCGGGATTTTTTATTCCAGCCACAAACCATCCCCTCAAATCTTTAAAAAGAATCAATTTTATCCTGTGATTCCATTTTCTGATATTTGAGGGAATTTTTCTTAATACAGTAAGTGGAACAGACAGAGATTCAATGCCGTATTCTTTTTTTACAGCCTCTTTAATACGTTCTGCATCTGCAGTGTTGTTTCCAAGTGCCGGAACTGCGATATCCACTTTTATGACAAAACTGCCTGTTTTTTTAACATTCTCCACTATTTATCGTCCTTTACCTGCTGTCTCTTATGTTTTACCGTTCACAGTCAATTCACTAATTGTACCCTGTGAATGCTTACCTTTTATGCAGTGCATCAAGCCTTTTTTTTAGTTTCGGGAAATAATTAAGCTCAGTATGGGGCAGAAAAAGAGCTGCAACATAATTATCCATATATGATGAAGTTTCGGCAAGCTCAAAATTTGTCATCATTTTTACAACACTTGACACCTGTCTTCTAAAGCTGTTGGTAAGTGCATTCATCTTGCAGCCCCGCAGAGATCCGTTTCCTATATATACAACTTTGTCAGGCTCCATTTCCGGAAGCAGGCCGATTGTCATGGCTTTTTCAAGGTCAATATAACTTCCAAAACCCCCTGCAAGATAAACCTGTTCCACATCAACTATGGAAAGGCCCACCTCTTCAAGCAGCGTCAAGGCCCCGCTGTACATGGCTCCCTTTGCCCTTATGAGATTGTCAATATCAGGCTCATTAATGGTGATATCCCTGTCTATTCCTGTCAGTTCCTGTTTAATAATAACATACTCCCAGATATCATCTCTTTTCCTGATCCTGTCGGTACCGAGATCCCTGTTGAATTTTCCACGGTTATCAATCACTCCTGCCTCGAAAAGCTGGGCAACAATGGTAATAAGACCTGACCCGCATATCCCCTTAGCCTTTACATTCCCCTTTGTCATTATCATGGGCTCATAAGTTACAGGATTTATTAGAAAATCTTCTATTGCTCCTTTGGAAGCCCTCATGCCGAAAGTGATACCTCCGCCTTCAAATGCAGGGCCTGCAGAGCATGCCGTACATGCCATCCATTCCTTATTGCCGACAACGATTTCCGCATTGGTGCCAATATCCATATAAAGGGTGAGTTTGTCCGTTCTGTAAACGCCTGACCCCATGATTCCAGCCACAATATCTCCGCCCACATAGCTTGAAATGCCAGGAAATACAAGGGCAATTGTATGATCCGCAAGATCGATTCCTATTTCAGAAGCACTGAAAGGAGGATAAAAATTTGCTGCAGGAACATATGGGGCAAGCCTTATATGGCTTGGATTTATTTCAAGAAGAAGCTGGGTCATTGTGGAATTACCGGCAAGAGTTATGGTTGTGATCTCATTTTTATCTATTCCTGCCCGCTTAATGATTTTTTCGAGAATTTTATTGATGGTTCCCACAACTACCTTGTGGAGTTTTTCAAGTCCGCCTTCTTTTTCTGCAAAGGCGATTCTTGAGATGACATCTTCACCATAACTGATCTGGGCGTTAAAATCGCCTTGCTCAGACATCACTTTACCTGCATTTAAATCAATTACCTGGCCATAAATAGTTGTTGTACCGATATCCATGGCAACGGCATAATTTTTGTCTGTAGTATCACCGGGTTCAATATCTACAATCTGACTTCTGCCGTCCTTTCTCACAGGCCTTACAATGGTAACTGTTATCTTAAATCCCGCTTTCCGCAGCAGATCAGGCAGTTCTCTGATCACATCAAGATTTACAAGAAGACGGTGCTCCTCATGGGTGATATTCAGATAATTAATCAGCCTTGTCAGATCCGGGATATTATCCTGAGCTGTGGGTTCGGGCAGTTCGAGATATTTTTTTTCAACGGGAGGAATAAAAAGGCCTTCTTCCTTTAATTCTTCAAAATCAAAGGGCCTGATTTCCGCAGTATGACGGGGAGAAGTCTTCAAATTAAGTACGCTTGCATCCACATAGGATTCCACTGGAACCCTTACAACAAGATCAGATTTCACCTTTGTCATACATGCAAGGCGATAGCCTTTTTCAATATCCTCCTGTGAGAGCATTTCGGAAATACCGCCCTCCACTTCACCCTGCTCAATTATTATTCTGCATTTCCCGCAGACACCGGCACCTCCGCAGGATGCATTTATGTGAACACCCGCCTCAAGGGCTGCTTTGAGAAGTATTTCTCCATCTTCAACTTCGATTGAACGATCATAGGGCTGAAAAGTAATTTTATGTTTCATAAAGCATCTCTCCTGTGCAAA
>CAZLBE010000055.1:0-8060 GCA_964557635.1 uncultured Desulfobacterales bacterium | reverse complement strand
ACAGGTTTATCAACTTTGTTTTTGAGAAGATTGATATTTATTTTTGCCTGATGAAGCATATTGAGGTTTGTCAGAGGGTTGCTTTGCCCGTTAATTTTTTTTGGAATAATCAATCCCATACCGGTGAGGGATATATCTCTTATGATAAAATCCTTTGAAGAGTAAAATTTTGTTTTACCATTAATTATTTCCGCCTCTGCACTGAAACTTTTGCTCAAAGACAGTCTGTATCCCGAGCGTATATTGGTTTCAATGACAGGGGGGAAGTATTTAAGAACGATGACACTGATATTTTTTCCGTTTGCAAGCTTATATTTATTGCTGGAACCTGTGGGAATGCATTTTAACCCTACTCGCTGCTTAATATTATTTTTTTCCCGGACAATTGTGGTTATATGCATTTCTTTATATTTTGTTGATTTATTTACAGACTTCAGTGGTTTAGCAATGATAAATTTTTGTGCTTTTAAATCAACATCATAAATAATTGAGGACATGGACACAGGGTACAGAGAGTTTAGATTCAAAACCAGATCAACTCCGGTTGATGGAGAAAAGATCTTTTCTATTGAAAATTCCATAATTTTCATAACCAATCAGGCAGAGTACCATAAATGGAAAATTAAAGGAGCTCTGCCTGAATAAAATCTTGTGTGGATATAGAAGGATATAGATAAAAATACTATTTAACTGCCTCTTTCAGTGCTTTTCCCGGAACAAATTTAGGTACATTTCTCGCAGGAATATCGATCTCTGTTCCAGTTTGGGGGTTTCTGCCTTTTCTTGCTTTTCTTGCTGCAGTTTTAAATGTTCCAAAACCTACCAGCGTAACAGGCTCTTTGTTTGAAAGAGCTTCCGTGATTGATGTGAGTAAACAATCCACAGCAGCCTGTGCTTCTTTTTTACTGCTGAGCACTTCTGCTACCTTGCCGACTAAATCACCTTTGTTCATCGTTGATCACTCCTTTTTTGTGTGTTTAATTCTGTTAATTTATACGCAGAATTAACAGAGTTAAAGATAATTAGACCCATGGAAATAATAATGCAACAAGTTTAAGGATTTTCATGCGTTGCTCCATAAAAAAAGGCATCTGCATTGCCTTTGTAAAACCTTATAGCATAACCTGTTCCCAATAAAATTATTTAGTGTAAATATTAAAGATGTATGATATCAGGATTCAAATAAAGCTGTAACACAGCATTGAAGCCTTAAATCAGCTTTTTTCCAGATAAGTTACGTGCTTGAGAACATGGTGTCAAGTATTTATTGGAATTTTTTTCAAATAATTGGTTGCAAGGGTATAATAAAGGTTTTAGTATGCTTCTAAAGCGAGCTATGCCCGCAAACCCATGTGCCTACCTCAATTTCTTGTTTTTTATTTATATGGACGTCTGCAAAGGAGAAAATATGGAAGCTTCAATTGTAAATCCCTTTATTGAAGGAGCCTTGTATATTCTTGATACTACCGCCTCTTTAAAAGCAAGGCCTGTTGCCCCTTTTTTAAAAAAAACTTCTGCTGCAATGGGTGATATCTCAGGAATACTTGAGATGACAGGTGACATTTCAGGCTCTGTTTCAGTTACTTTCACTGAGAAATGTATCCTTGGTGTTGTATCGGCTATGTTTGGAGAAGAGATAGTGGAAATGGATGAGGAAATAACGGATGCTGTCGGTGAAATAGGCAATATGATTTCCGGCAGGGTTACAACCAAAATGACGGAAATGGGTAAAACAGTTAAGGTAAAACTGCATAAGGTTAAATCCGGAAATGGGCACACCATTGATCATATTGTTTTAGCAGATGATAAAGATAAAAAAATTCTTGCCCTGCCTTTTGAAACAACAAAAGGTAATATGATCATAGAGATATGTTATTAAATATTTAAATTTAAATACCAGTGAATAAGCTGTTTTCCAAAAAATATATATATGACAACACCTGATGAAAGATACGGTCCAAAGGGAATTTTAACTTTTATATCCCCTGCCTTTGTGATAATCAGGATTAAAATTCCCGCAATGGTTCCCAGCAGAGACCCCATGAATGTTGTAAATAAAACGCCTTTCCATCCCGTTGCAGCGCCGATCATTGCAAGAAGTTTTATATCACCTCCGCCCATTCCTTCCTGTTTTCTTATAAGATAGTATAATAATGCTACAAGATAAAGGCTTCCACCTCCTGCAATTATTCCTGTAATGGTGTCCATTATTGACATTTCAGGCAGGAAAAAAGATGAGGAGGCAAAAATAATAATTCCGGGAATTGAAATCACATCCGGTATAATCTGGAAATCAATATCGATAAAAGATATTGTTATAAGTACACAGATAAAGACAAACCAGAAAAACGCTGCAGGGCTTAAACCGAATTTTAAAATTACAGCCATTGCGGTAAAACCTGTCAGCGCCTCTATAAATGGATATCTCAATGAAATTTTACTTTTGCAGTATCTGCATTTTCCCATAAGGAATATATAGCTGATGATGGGGATATTTAAATAAAATGGGATGTGTGTTTTGCAGGATGTACAAAAGGAACCTGGAAATACAATAGATTTTTTGTTGGGGATCCTGTAGATGCAGACATTTAGAAAACTGCCAATGCACGCTCCGAAACTGAAAACTGTTAACATAAAGATCGGCATGGATGTAATAGTTGTTATATTCATTTTATCCTGTTATTATCTATTGCTTCAATTTTAGAGATAGACTACAATAGTATCTTTCTATAAAAATTTAATCTTAATAGAAATGAAAAAAAATAAAAAGACAAATTAAAAAATGATCATAGCGTTATAGTGCGTTTCATTTAACTTTGTACTTTTTTACCTTAAATAAAAAACGATAATATGAAATCATATAAAATTGACTATAGTTCATGATTAATGTGCATTATGATTTGATTTTGAAAAAAGATAAAAAAAGGAGAATATTTTAATATGGAAAGACTTGATGCTATTTTTGCTCCGCAGTCCATTGCGGTGGTAGGAGCTTCATCAACCCCTGGCAAGGTGGGGCATGATATTTTTGCCAATATTTTAAAGGGTGGATACACAGGTACTGTTTACCCAGTAAATCCAGGGTCCCGATCAATTCTCTGCGTAAAAACATATAAAACAATTCTTGATATTCCGGATCCTGTGGATCTTGCAATTATTATCCTGCCGCCTGTTCTGGCACTTACCGCAATGGAACAGGCAATTGAAAAAGGAATTAAAGGTGCAGTTGTGGTAAGTGCGGGTTTCCGCGAAGTGGGAAAGCAGGGCGCGGAAATTGAAGAAAAACTTGTTGACCTTTGCAGAGCAGCCAATGTCCGCTTAATAGGACCCAATTGCCTTGGTGTGATCAATCCCCTTGATTCTGTCCGGATGAATGCAAGTTTTTCATCAAGGATGCCCGAGGCAGGGCATATCTCCTTTATTTCCCAGAGCGGAGCCCTTTGTACTGCTGTTCTTGATTTTGCCGCTGACCGGGATTTCGGTTTTTCTAAATTTATTTCTATAGGCAACAAAGCTGATGTGGATGAACTGGATCTGCTGCGCTATCTGCACGAGGATCTTGATACCGATGTTATCATGATTTATCTTGAAGCTTTGAGGCGTGGACCTGAATTTATAAAGGCTGTAAAGGAGATAACTTCTGGGGATCGTCCAACACCGATCATTGCAATTAAATCCGGCAGAACCAGTGCCGGTGCGCTTGCAGCAGCATCCCATACAGGATCTCTTGCAGGATCAGAAGCATTATACGATGCCATCTTTGAACAGTCAGGCATCATAAGGGTGGATACAATTGATGAATTGTTTGATTTTGCAACGGCCTTTGCCTGTAAAAAGGAAAGTGCCCTTGGCAAGGTTATGAGGAAAATACCCGGCGGCAGAAGAATTGCCATTGTTACAAATGCAGGGGGGCCTGGAATCCTTGCAACGGACATGACCATGTCTTCAGGCCTGGAACTTGCCAGATTCAGTGAGGAGACAATAGAGGTCCTTGCAAGCCATCTGCCTGCTGCGGCAAATATCCACAATCCCGTGGATATAATTGGAGACGCTGATTATGATCGTTATGAAAATGCTCTTGCAGCGGTGATCAACGACGATGGTGTGGACGGTGCCCTTGTTATTCTGACTCCCCAGTCCATGACCGATGCCGAAGGAACGGCAAGGGTCATTGTTAAAATTGCCAGGCGCTCTTCAAAACCTATTTTAAGCTGTTTCATGGGAATTATTGATGTGTCAGCAGGTGTAAAATACCTCCAGGCATACGGTTATCCTGTTTATAAATTTCCTGAAAATGCTGCTAAATCCTTTGCCGCTTTGTTCAGGTATTCAAAATGGCTGAATCGCCAGCACATGGCTCAATTTGAATTTAGTCACAATAAAGACCGTGCATCTGAAATTATTAAAACATCTATGGATGCAGGAAAAACATATCTTGGAGAGCTTGACGGTGCTGAATTTTTACAATGTTATGGGTTAAATGTGCTTCCTGCAAGGCTTGCAACAACAGCTGAACAAGCAGCAGATTTTGCATCTGAGATGAAATTTCCAGTGGTTATGAAAATCGTATCCCCGCAGATTATACACAAATCAGATGCAAAGGGTGTAATGGTCGGCCTTAACAATGAAGATGAAGTTAAAAAAGCCTTTGATGAAATCACTTCCAATGCCACGGCCTATGATTCCAAAGCTGTGATAGAGGGCGTTCTTGTTGTTAAAATGGCTGATCCGGGAGAAGAGGTTATCATTGGTGTAACAAGGTATCCTGTGTTTGGCCCACTTTTAATGTTCGGGCTTGGCGGTATTTTTGTTGAAGTTTTTAGAGATGTTACCTTCCGTCTTGCACCGGTTGGACGAAATGAAGCACGCAGGATGATTCAGAGTATTCAGGGCTATAAATTGTTAGAGGGTTTCAGGGGAAGACCTGTGGCAGATACACAGGCCATTGAAAAAACACTTGTTGCTGTTTCAGATATGGTTGTGAATCATCCTGAGATCATGGAAATGGATATTAACCCCATGATTGTTCATGAAAAAGGCCTTGGTGCAACGGTTGCTGACTGCAGGATTATTCTCAAGGAAAATGAATAACTGCCAGATCCGCCTCATGGCGGTTATAAAAAAAGTAAGGAAGTGAAAATGATTATACCAGTTATTCTTGCAGGCGGTTCAGGCACAAGATTGTGGCCGCTTTCAAGACAGTTTTATCCCAAGCAGATGATAAAACTTACCAATGAGCATACCATGCTTCAGAACACAATTTTAAGGCTTGTAGATTTTGATGATGTTTCATCTCCTTTTGTTGTATGCAATGAAAATCACAGGTTCATGACGGCTGAACAGTTAAGTGATATTCATATTAAACCCCGTTCCATAATGCTTGAACCTGCAGCAAGAAATACAGCCCCTGCCATTGCAGCTGCTGCCATCCGGATAATAAATGATAACAGCAGCGATCCCATTATGTTTGTTCTTCCTGCAGATCATGTGATTGATAAGATCCCTGAGTTTTATGCTGCCCTTGAACAGGGACTTTATTATGCAAAAAAAGGGTATATTGTCACCTTTGGAGTGATTCCTGACAGCCCTGAATCAGGGTATGGGTATATAAAAAAGGGAGAGAGAATTAATGGTGATTCTGCTGCATGCATGATAGAAAAATTTGTTGAGAAACCGGATAAAAAGACCGCGAAAATCTATGTTGATTCAGGGGATTTCTGCTGGAACAGCGGCATGTTCATGTTTAAGGCCTCTGCAATTATCACTGAACTTGAAAAATATTCCCCTGATATTGTTCATTCGTGCAGGCAGGCCATTGAAAAAGGGATAAGCGATCTTGATTTTTTCAGGCTTGACATGGAAATTTTTTCAGCTTGTCCAAGTGATTCCATTGATTGTGCTGTTTTGGAAAAAACAAAACACGGCATTATGATCCCCTTTGATGCAGGATGGAACGATCTTGGTTCATGGGAGGCTTTATGGCGGGCAGGGGAAAAAGATAAAGAAAAAAATGTTATCAAAGGCGATGTACTTGTGCATGATGTCAGTAATTCCTATATAAAATCTGAAAGCAGGCTTGTTGCGGCAGTCGGGTTAGATAACCATATCATTGTGGAAACCGCTGATGCCGTGCTTGTGGCCTGTCGTGACAGGGCTCAGGATGTAAAAAAACTTGTTGATAAAATGAAAAAAAACGGCAGGCAGGAGATTTTAACCCACAGAAAGGATTACAGACCATGGGGCGCCTGTGAAACCATGGATTTTGATGACAGGTTCAAGGTAAAGAGGATTACTATCAAGCCAGGGGCAAAACTTTCTTTGCATGAACATTTCAACCGGGCTGAACACTGGATAATTGTTTCGGGAACAGCCCTTGTTATAAAAGGAGATGAAAAAATTGTATTGAAAGAAGACCAGTCTATTTATATTCCCGTTGGCGTGCTGCACAAAATGGAAAATCCCGGCCGGATTCCCCTGGAACTTATTGAAATTCAGTCAGGTTCCTACCTTGGGGAGGATGATATTGTAAGATTTGATAAGGATTGATGCTGTTCTTATAGACTTTCATAAAAATAATTTCACTTTTGTTATCAGTCGTCGACGTAGTAACTAATACTACTTCCTCCTTCTGGCCTTGTGCCAAATCTTAAAATCTGGTAATTATCTAAAAGTATAGATGACTTGATTTTTTTTGGGGTTTGTATTTTTTATCGGTCGTTATAGTCACCCCTTTGCATTTTAAACTGTTCAACATTTGCAATGGACAGAATTTGATTCACGATTTTTACAAGCCCGCGGTTCTGTCCTGCAGCATCAGAATCTGTTCTTTTTCCCAGCTCATCTGCAATGGATTTTGCACTTGTATTGATCTCTTTTAGAACAGGATCAATGCTTTTAAGGGTTTTTAAAGGGTCTGAAAGCATTGAAGAATATTTTTCAAGAAGATCAAGGGTATCGTCAATTTTAGCTGAGATATCATAAGGAGAATCATTCAGAATGGAGACATTGAGAAATAAGGCGCTAAATGCTGCAAATAATATATTTTTATTGAAAAATACCTGTCTATTTAATAAATATCTGATATAGAGAGATGAATGTCAAGAATAATGTTGGGCAATTCCAGATCCGCCTCATGGCGGTTATATTAAATAATGTACGGAGCTTAATTTATGTCTTATGGAAAATATTGAATGTCTTAAAGGTTATTTTCTTATGGCCATACCAGGATTACCTGATCCCAATTTTGCGGAAACTGTAACCTGCATGTGTGAGCATAATGAATCAGGAGCACTGGGTTTTATTATAAACAGGATACATCCTCTTTTGACGGGCAGGGAGCTTTTTGATGACCTTGAAATTGAAAGTGGTAAACATGTTGATACAATTCCTGTGCACCTTGGCGGTCCTGTTCAGCCCGGATCTGTTTTTGTTCTCCACGGCCCTCCTTTCCACTGGCAGGGATGCATGAATATTACCCCGTGGCTTGCATTGAGCAATACAAGGGATATTCTTGAAGCCATTGCAGCAGGAGACGGACCTGATCTGTTTCTCATTATGCTTGGTTGCGCAGGATGGGGTGCATTGCAGCTTGATAATGAAATTATGGATAATGCATGGCTCACCTGTCCCATATCCGAAAAAATCATATTTCATACGGCAATAGATATGAAATGGGAACAGGCTATGATGAGCATGGGCGTTCATCCTGATAATTTTTCAAGTACCCCGGGACATGCCTGATCCCTCCCCTTAACTGTCTTCTTGGAAAAAATTTTATTTATGGATGCAGATAATCAGTTAATTGAAAAAATAGAAGAAATTACCCGGGATCTTTCAGCGGCCTTTTACAGGATGAAGTCAATTCCCGGGATGTACGATAATACCATAAAAAGAGAGATCTTGTCCTGCAAGTCCATATCCCGACATTTAAAGTCAGAGACAGTAAAAATTGCCGTTGTAGGTGCTATTAAATCGGGTAAAAGCACATTTATAAATTCCTGGTTGCAACAGGATATCCTTAAACGGGGTGCAGGTGTTGTGACTTCCATTGTAACAAGGGT
>CAZLBE010000054.1:0-8215 GCA_964557635.1 uncultured Desulfobacterales bacterium | reverse complement strand
GGTGGGTCAATTTTGGGTTGTAATTTGATGCTTTAGTGGGTCAATTTTAGGTTACAAAACCTAAATTCCTATTATCACAGGCTGCCCACTGCAAATTATGGATAAGAAGCTGCTGTGTCAAATTTTTTTTACCGCATTCATCTTCCTGTAATATTTAATTAGTAAAATGCACCTGTAATTTGGAAATAGATATCAAATGACAGGAGATGAAAAGAAATGGAAAATTCAGTTGATATTATATTTGGCACCATGGCTTCGTTCTCAAATCAGACGGCACAGTCAGGCGAAAGACAGGTAAATAATGAAGCAGAAATAACATCGATGGCAGAGATACCGGTAAATACCGACATAAATACTGCGCTGAGAAAGTTTGTGGGAAAGTGGTATAATCTTATTTATCCTGTATTAATAATGTTTGCTTACAATGTGCTTCTGATTTTTCTTTTTTTTATGATCCTTCCCTTTCTGCCTCTGATTTATATGTTTTCTGAAAAACGGCGGCATAATATGATTAAGCGTTTTGGAATTTATACTGATATAATTACAGGAAACCACGGGAAAAAAAAGGTATGGATACATGCACTTTCAGTTGGAGAAGTAAAATCTGCAATTCCCCTTGTTAACATATTAAAAAAGCAAAATCCTGATTATGATATTATATTTACCGTGACAACAAAAACAGGATTTGATACGGCAGAAGCAATTTTTTCAAGGGATTTGAATCTTCAATGCATTCAGATTGTTTATTTTCCCTTTGACCTGATTTTCAGTGTAAAAAGAGTAATTTCCTTGATAAAACCTGACCTTGTTATTCTTGTTGAGTCAGATATCTGGCCTAATTTTTTATGGATCCTTAACAGGAAAAAAATTCCTGTCTGTCTTGTAAATGCGAGATTGTCAAAACGTTCTGAAAAAGGATATGGTCGGTTTAAATTTTTTTTCAAAAATATTTTTTCCTGTTTTACCATGATTTTTGCCCAGACAGAAACAGATGCAGAAAGATTTGCAGGCCTTGGCATTCCCGATAATAAAATTCAAATCAGCGGAAACATCAAATTTGATGAAAATCCGCCATACTGCCCGGGTGAACGACTCCTATACTGGCGTAAGCTTTTAAATTTATCTGAAGAAAACCGTGTTATAATTGCAGGCAGTACCCATAAGGGAGAAGAAAAATCCATTGCCGCGTTTTATAAGGACATTAAAAAAAAGTTTCCTGAAATAAGTCTGATCCTCGTTCCCCGTGATCCTCAACGTGCAGGTATTATTGCAGGTGATTATGCTCGAATGGGAATAGATGTTTCTTTACTTACCGATGTTGAAAACGGGAAAGAGCCCATGGGTGTAGTTATCGTGGATAAACTCGGGGTTCTTGCCGAATTGTATGCTCTGGCTGATGTCGCCTTTGTGGGAGGGTCAATGGAGCCATTTGGCGGGCATAATCCCCTTGAACCGGCGTGCTTTTCCAAACCCGTGCTTTTCGGACCTCACATGACTGATTTTGCAGATATTGCAAATATGCTTATTGCCGAAAAAGGTGCCATGACAGTTAACAATACAGAAGAGCTATACCATGCTGTGAGCCTGATTATGAAAGATGATACCATAAGAAAAAATATGGGCGACAATGCAGCAAGAGTTTTTTATTCCAATAAAGGTGCCGCTCTTCGTGTTTTAAATGGATTACAGACAATGGCAGCGCTATAAGGGAACTTACAAAAAATAAAACGTGAGCGTAACTTTTTCCCATGGGAAAATTATATATATGGCAGAAGAAATTCTTTATAAACTAATAAAATTTTTTGTAATAAGCCTTGGAATGCTGCCCGGGGCCGTGAAGAAAGGTATGGCCGACGTGATTGGTCTTTTGTGGTTTAAATCGGACGAGAGACACAGAAGAGTAGTCATTGAAAATTTAACCCAGGCATTTGGACGGGAAATGCCTTTTGGTGAAATTGCCATGATGGCCAAACGGATTTTCAAGAATATCTCTTTGATGATTTTTGAAGTGGGCTGGTGCTTTCGTTTGAACAAAAGGAATTTGTCGCGTTTTTTTATTCTGAAAGGCAAAGAAAATATTAAAAAAGCCCATGATCAGGGAAAAGGTGTTATTGCCGTTTCCTGTCACATGAGCAACTGGGAGCTTCTTGTGGCCGGGGCTGCAATGAGTGGATTTAATTTTTACGGCCTTTACAGAAAACTTGATTTTATCCCCCTTGAACGCTTTATCCTGGAAACCCGTCAGCGCCTTGGCACGGTGATGATTCCCCTTGGCGGGGCAAGCAGGAAACTGGATGGCATTCTTAAAAACGGAGGGGTGGTGGGTACTCTTCTTGATCAAAACATGGACTGGTATCAGGGGGTGTATGTGGATTTTTTTAATCGTCCGGCATGCACCCACAAGGGAGTGGCAGCCCTTGCCATCCGGACAAAAGCTCCGGTTATACCTTTTTCCATTGTAAGGGAAAACAACGGTTTTGTCATAGCGTTTGAACCTGAAATCCCTTTAATCCAAACCGGGGATCTCACCCATGATATAGAAATCAATACGGCAAATTACACAAAGGCCATCGAGGCAATCATACGACGTCACCCTGACCAGTGGTTCTGGGTTCACAACAGGTGGAAAACAAAAAATTTTTGCCCATGGCCTTGCAAGACAAGAAAAGGAGAAACGCAGGCTTGAAATTTTTTCACTCCAATTTTTTTCACTCCAATTTCTTAAAATTTAATTCCCTGAAAACTGATTTCATGAACACTGAGTCCCTGAAAATTGATTTTCCGAAATCCTGTTCCGAAAATTTTGATATGAGAATATTGATACGTTCTGCAAACTGGGTGGGTGATGCCATCATGACCACACCTGTTATCCGTGCTGTGAGAAAAAATTATCCCGATTCTTCTATCACCATTCTGTCAAAGCCATGGGTGGCGCCTGTTTTCCATAATAATCCCTATGTTGATGAAATAATGATTTATGATGACAAAGCCCGTCACACAAAGGGAATGGGAACTCTCAGGCTTGCAGGGGATTTAAGACGGAAAAAATTTGATTTTGCTTTACTGATGCAGAATGCCTTTGAAGCAGGTCTTATTGTCTTTCTTGCAGGTATTCCAATAAGGCTGGGATACAACACCGACGGACGGGGGTTCCTGCTGAACCCTTCTGTCCCAATGAATCCAATATTGAAAAAAGGCCATCTGATAGACTATTACCGCGGCATACTGAAAGGAGCAAATCTTAAGGATGACGGCAGGAAACTGGATATTTTCATTACTTTGGAAACTCTGGATAAGGCAAGGCAGATTCTTTGTTCACATGATGTGGATCTTGCCAGACCGGTTATCGGTATAAATCCAGGTGCCACAGGTGGCACTGCCAAACGCTGGTTTCCCGATCGTTTTGCCCTTCTGACAAAACGGCTGTACAAGAGATACCAAGTGAAAATAATTATTTTCGGAGGGCCGGGGGATAGTTTTCTTGGAGAGTATATCAGAAAAAAATCGGATAATGCCTGTATAAATCTTGCAGGTCATACTTCCCTTGAACAAGCTTTTGCGCTTATAAGTCTCTGTTCTCTTTTTATCACCAATGATTCAGGACTGATGCATGCAGCGGCAGCCCTTAATATAAACCAGATTGCAATTATAGGGTCCACAGATCATATTGCAACAGCTCCTGCTAATTTGAACAGTGTTATCGTCAAAGCCCAAGTTCCCTGCAGCCCATGCTTAAAACCGGAATGCAGATACGGACATCACAGATGCATGGATATGATTTCCGTTGACAGGGTTGAAACCCTTGCTTTAAAAATTTTAGACAGGATTAAAAAATAAGAAATAAAATGATAATAACCGCCATGAGGCGGATCTGGATTGGCCCAGCCGCCTCTCAACAAATTGAGAAATAGAATGCTGTAAATTTGCATTCTATTTCATATAACCGCCATGAGGCGGATCTGGACTGGCCCAGATTTGCCTCACAACAAAAAATAAAATAAAAGTAATGGTTTACGTTTTATTTCATATAAAAAGAACAAATGAGTGAATCACAATATGCCGGCAATGGATAAAATAAATATTCTGATAGTAAAAATGAGTGCAATAGGTGATGTTATTCACACACTGCCTGCTTTGTGCGCCATCAGGGATCATTTTCCCAATGCCTGTATCACCTGGCTTGTGGAGGAATCAGCAGCAGATATCATTATTGGTCACAAAGCTGTTGACCGGGTTATTATATCAAAAAGAAAAACATGGATTTATGAGCTTTTTTCAAAAAAGTGGCTGTCAGGTGCAAAAAAAATTTTAAAGTTTGCAGGAACCTTAAGAGATACAAAATACGATATCATCATCGATTTTCAGGGGCTTTTAAAAAGCGCTGCCATGGTGTTTCTTGCAAGGGGAAAAAGAAAAATAGGATTTGATAAAGGCATGGAACACGCTGAAATGAGCCATCTGTTTTATAATGAAAGGGTTCCTGCGGTCAGTATGGAAATTCATGCCCTTGACCGTTATTTGATTTTGATTGAAACCCTTGGAATTTCATCTGCAGATATTCGTTATGATCTTCCGGTTTCAGTTAAAGAAAAAGCAAACATAAGAAAAAAAATTCTACAGGCAAAAATTCCATTAAATAATTCTCTGATATGCATCAACCCTTCAGCCACATGGCCCACTAAACTCTGGAGTAACAGGTGTTTTGCAGAAATTGCAGCAAAACTGCAGAACAGAAACCGCACATCCGTTGTGTTTACAGGTTCATTTTCTGACAGAGAAATGATTGAGGATATTATTGACATCATGCAGACACAATATCCAAAGGAAGAAAATCACCCTTTTCTGCCGGTTAATTTTGCCGGTATGACCAGTTTAAAAGAACTTGCAGCTCTGTATGAATTAAGTGATCTGTTAATAACAACGGATACCGGCCCAATGCACCTTGGCGCAGCAGCAGGCACAAGGATCATGGCGATTTTTGGTCCCACAGCACCCTGGCGCACCGGCCCGTATGGTAACAAGCATATTGTGATACGTGCCGGAAAAGACTGCAGCCCGTGTTTTAAAAAATCCTGCCCCTTGAAAACTCATGCCTGCATGAATGAAATTTCAACGGATATGGTATGGGAAAATATTCAAAAGGCCATTTTTTAAAAAGGTAATTTGTATGAAAAAAAATTCCATAAGTCTTGCCGTTATCACAAAAAATGAAGAAAAAAACATAGAAAAAATGCTGAGAAGCGTTTCATTTGCAGACGAGATAATTGTCATTGATTCGGAAAGTACCGATAAAACCGTGGATATATGCAGAAAAGCAGGAGCAGAAGTTTATCATCAAAAGTGGAAAGGGTTTGTTGCCCAGAAAAAAATTGCCTTTAAAAAATGCCATTGTGACTGGATTCTCAACCTTGATGCTGATGAAGCCCTGTCAAAAGACCTTGCCGTTGAAATAGAAAATGCAGTGAAAAAGGCAGAAAAAAAAGTGAATGGATTTTCCATGCCGAGACTTTCTTTTTACCTTGGAAAATGGATAAGGCACGGAGGGTGGTATCCCGACAGAAAAATAAGACTTGTCCGTAACGGGAAAGCTGTGTGGCAGGGCAGAGGGCTCCATGAAAAACTTAAGGTAACAGGAAAAGTGAAAAAACTGAAAAACCCGATTTTGCATTATGTTTATGAGGATATTTCCCATCAGGTTAACACCATTAACAATTATTCCACAACCTATGCAGAAAACATTGGAAAAAAAGGCAATTTTTTTCTTATCCTGGGATTTTTTCACATGGCAGTGAAATTTTTTGAATGTTATCTGTGGAAAATGGGATTTTTGGACGGTTTTCCAGGATTTATAATAGCGATGAATTCAAGCTGGTACACTTTTATCAAACATGCAAAGACATGGGAAAAAGGCATGGTTCAGGAGGACAGAATCAGTGACAGAATCAGTGACAGAATCAGTGGATGAAATGGATGCACCTGAAATATCTGTAAGTGTGATCATTTTAAATTATAATACAAAACAGATTGTACTGGACTGCCTTGAATCTGTATTCAGCACCATTGAGGGGCTGCCCTTTGAGGTTTATGTTGTTGATAACGCTTCCGTTGACGGAAGTGTGTCTGCCATCTGCCGGCAATATAATCAGGTTAACATTATTGAAAATAAAATAAACCAGGGTTTTGCAAAGGCCAATAATCTGGCCCTTAAAATAATTAGAGGAAAATACGCCCTGTTATTGAATTCAGATACAATCCTCACAAAAAATGCTGTAAAAATTCTGTTTGATTTTATGGAGAGCAAGCCTCAGGCAGGGATCGCCTGCGGTCAGCTTCTCAACAGGGACGGATCAAAACAGAACTCTTCTGCAGGTTTCCCGAATTTTTTAAATCTGATTATAAATGAAAGTGTTTTAAATGCCCTGTTTCCGGGCATAACAGGCAAACGCTCAAACCTGAAATCCCCTGTGAGAGTCGATTCCTGCATAGGAGCATCTATTTTAATCCGGACAAAAGCCATTAAAGAAGTGAACTATTTTGATGAATCCTTTTTTTTCTTTTTTGAAGAAACAGACCTTGCATTTCGCATGATGCAGGTTGGCTGGCCGTCCTATATTGTTCCCGATGCGCATATTTATCATCTCCAGGGCAAAAGTGTGGGCCATAGTATTAAATCGAGAATACTTTTTTATGAATCAAGGTATATCTATTTTAAAAAACGCTTCAGCCGCATGTATATAATGGTTTACCCTGTTGTTTTAATAAAACTTTTTGTAAACATTGTATCAAATTCTTTAATCTGTTTTTTGTCCCTGTTTATGTGTGACAGATACAGAAAAAAACTCATGGTTTATCTGAAACTGCTGCTCTGGCACATAAAAGGATGTCCGAAAATAAGATGATTTTTAAATCCCGATCCATTAATAGCAGCTCCATTAATAGCAGCTCCCATAATAACAGGGCCATTAAAAACAGAACCATTAAACCCGGGGTCATTGGTAAAGATAATACCAGACCTATTTGTAAAGAAAAAATAATTGATAAAAAAAGAATAAAGAAAATTCTGCTCATTCAATTAGGTGATATCGGGGATCTTGTATTAACGCTTCCCGCAATACTCACCCTTAAGCAAACTTTTGCAGGTGCTTTCCTTGCTGTAGGTGTCCGTGAGAAGGCTGCAGCCCTTCTTTATGACTGCCCTGAAGTTGATCGCGTATTTTCCGTGGATAAATTCAAAAAAGGTGCAAAAAATGTCCGCCATCAGTTGAAGATAATCAAAGATTTAATCCAATGGGATTTTGATCTTGTGGTGGAGCTTCGAACAGGTACAAGGGGTGCTGTTCTTGCACTTCTGTCCATGGCTTCATACCGGGTAGGACGGTTTGACCATGAATCACGGCTTCGCAATCTTGTTTTTACCCATCTTGTTGATCCTGATAATGAAGAAAATCAGCATTCAATTGATCACAATCTTAATATTTTATCTCCTTTGAACCCTGTTTTACCGGCAAAGCCTGATCCATATATTCATATTAATAAAAAAATTAAAGAAAAAGTTATGCAAAAGCTTGACAGGGAAGGAGTAAAGCATGAAAAATTCATTGTTCTGCATCCTTTTTCCATATGGCAGTATAAAGAGCTTTCCACAGGTCAATATGTAAAACTGATTCACCATATTTCCGATGTATGGAACTGCCGTCTTGTTATTACAGGCTCCAATGCAGAGCGTGACCGGGCCCGGAAATTAATTACCGCATCAAAAAGGCAGGCGGTTAACATGGCAGGTAAAACATCAATAATTGAAATGGCAGGCGTTTTGCAGCAGGCTGTCCTTGTGGTGAGTATTGACACCTCTGCCATTCATATTGCAGCTGCTGTAAATACCCCCACAATAAGTATTTTCGGCCCGTCATCGCCTGTGAACTGGGCACCCGGGGGAAGCAAAAAAGATTGCCGGCACATTGTAATAACAAATGATATGGAATGCATACCATGCAGAAGAAAAGGCTGTTTTGACAGTGAAAAAAGCAGATGTCTTTTGACCATGGATACAGGTGTCATTATTGCAGCGATTGACGGCCAGATCAAAAAACTGGATTGTAACTATTCAGCCGCGGATTTACACAGATGAACGCAGATATGTATTAAAAATACTGATATTAAAGTTGTTTATTTTTAAAATTTTTTTAAGTTTATGATGAGCTTGAAGATGGTTTAT
>CAZLBE010000053.1:0-8283 GCA_964557635.1 uncultured Desulfobacterales bacterium | reverse complement strand
ATTTTTCAGCTATTTTTAAGAAAACTTTGGTATCAGGTCATATGGAATACGCTATTAGTTAGGCAATACGAAATTCTAAAAAATAGTTGTGCGTTTAGCTTGGAGCATTTCCAAGCTAAACGCACAACTAAATAATTTGCTTCTACTTGTTTTTATTTATAATTTTGATTCTATGACTCGTCTTCCACTCAAAAAGTGTCCGACACTCGTGGGGCTAATCATCTGATTATCATAATATTTTGTCCGATAAATTTTAAGTTTATGTAAAAAAATTACATTATTTTTTATTTCATCAGAAAAATTAAATAAGAATTTTTGTTGTTGTTAAAATAGTGTTGCACTGGTAACTTTCAAAGTTCAATGTTTTGTATTTAAATATATCTGCGTTTATCTGTGTAGATTTGCGGCTGAATAAATACGAAAAAATTATTGTTAAAAACCCGGCAGTTTAAACTTCATTGTAACTTCACCCGTAGTTTTGTCAATTTTTATCATCTTATCTTGATCCTCTGATTTTTTTATTTTCTCGCCCAATGCCATTTCCATTAAACCTCCAAGAAACTCCATGCCTGAATTAAGCACATTTTCTATTTTTTCAGGAGACTGGTTTTCAAAAATATTCTCAGATGATTCGCTGTGATCTTTTTCCTCTTTTACAGTGTCTTTTGTGTCGTTTTGATTTTTTAACTCAGTTTTAGATAAATCAGTATCCGAAAGTTTTTCCCTGCTGTCAGATATTTTATCTTCCTTTTCCATTTGGAGTTCATCTTCGTTGAGGTCATCTTCTCTGTTGAGAACTTCAGGGTTCAGAAAATGCGGGGTATCTTCCGGAATTTCATCCTGGTATGACTGCTCTGCAGTATCCGGTTCTTTTTCCTCTCCCATCATCTCCCTTAAACGGTTGAGCATTTCATTTCTTTTTTCCCTGGAAAATTCAACTGAGTCAGGGCCGTCGTCAAAAACGCCTTTGAAAAGATCTGTTTTAAGCTGAATGCCAGTGAGAATTTTTTCTTCTATACTGTGTTTTGCAATAAGATTGACTACATTTATACATTTGCTTTTCTGCCCGATTCTGCTGACTCTTCCGATTCTCTGGTTCATCTTTGCAGGATTCCATGGCAGTTCAAAGTTGACAATACAGTCTGCTGCCTGAAGATTCAGACCGGTTCCGCCTGCATCTGTGGACAGAAAAACACTGCAGTCGGGATTGTTTGTAAATTCATCTATCAGTGCCTGCCGTTTTTTAACCGGTACTTTTCCCGAAAGTTCAACAAATGGAATACCGGCATCGGATAAATGCTTTGCAATGAGAAAAGTCATGGTGGTCCATTCACTGAAAATGACCATTTTCCTTTTGCTTTCAATGACAAGCTCATCAATGATTCCCTCAAGCTCTTTAAGCTTTGGTGATATGTTTGTTTCACGGTCAATAAGGTATGTTGAATCACACGCCATACGCATGCGCAGCAGAAATATCTGGATTTTTCTTAAATCCATTGGTGTTAAAAATTTTTTATTTATAAGGGGAAGGAGAAGGCGTGCATATCCACCGTGTATCTCGTATTGTTCATCACTTAGATCAATATAATAATTATTAACAACTTCATCGGGAAGATCCTTTAAAACATCTTCTTTTTTTCTTCTTATAACAATGGGTTTTAGTTTTTTCTGCAGCATTTCAAGATTTCTATACCCTGCAATCCTGCCCTTTTTATTTTTTAAAAGCATAAAATGATCTGCTGCAAACTTCCATAAAGGAGTCAGCATAAAAGGATCAAGAAACTGAACAATGGAATAAACGTCTTCAAGTTTATTTTCAAGGGGTGTTCCTGTGAGGACAATGGCGTGTTTTTTAGGAAGTCGTTTTACGGCATTTGCCGTTTTTGTGGAAAAATTTTTAATGCGCTGGGCTTCATCAAGCACAATGATGTCCGGTTTGAACCGAGATAAAACAAGGACATCCCTTAAAACAGCTTCATAATTTGTAATTTTAAAAAGGCTTTTATCATTGAAATAGGTCTCTTTTCTCTGCACAGGAGACCCAGCAACAATGGCAGCTTTTTCATCTGAAAATTTCTCTATTTCCCGTTTCCACTGATCTTTAAGCGAGGCAAGCGTTACTATGAGAATTTTTGAAAATCCAAATATCTCTTTTTTAAGAATGCCAAGAGAAATAGCCTGAAGCGTTTTTCCAAGCCCCATCTCATCACCGATTAATACGCTTTTTTTGAAAATTCCGAAATCAACCCCATCTTTCTGGTATGGGTAAAGTTCTGTTTTTATGGCAGGTTCAGGGAAATTCCCTTTAAAATTTTCATGGGCAAGTTTTTTAAGCTGCTGTTTTTCAAGATAAATATCAACTCTGTTTATAAGAGATTCTCTGACGCGCACTTTTTTATTTTCACGAATCTGTTCCAAAAGAGCCATAATATCACCGAGATCATCTGATATATAAAGTCCTTTAGAATTGAAAAAATTCTTAAAAACCGGTTGAAGATCTAATAATTCAGATTGAGGTCTTTCTGTAAAAAGTTTGGGGCCATTGGATACTGAATCCCAGAATATGTCGGTAAATGGGAACAGTTCTTTTCTAATTTTTCTTTTAAAATTTTTTTGCTGCTTAAGAAACGATGAAAGAAATTCAATATGCTTACAGGTACCAAGACCGTTTGTCAGATAATCAGGGCATGTACAGTGTCCCATACCCTTTTCAGGATCATGAAGGCATACGGTGTATTCTCTTTTGTTTTTATTGATGACAAGGTGATCTCCCTTAAACATGTCACCCTGAACGGTTGTAAAATTTTCAGATGCAGCTCTTTTCTTTCTGTCCGCCAGAGCCTGATCTTTGATTTCTGTTTCCGTCAGATACGGATCTTCTTCTTTTGGTTCGGGAATGCTTTTTTCTTCTGCATCTTTTTTAAGAAGTATATCTCTGACATTGAGCATGGCTGCAACAACATGTTTACATCCGCTGCCCGGATATGGACAATTACAGGAAGAAAAAATATTATTATCCTTTAATTTTATTTTTATGGTGTAATTCCCATAGCTTCCATCAACTTCATAAATAAAGGTTTTTTCAGGCAGATCTGCTTTGGTTAGGAAGTATGAGCCATGTTGGTATATGTTGTTTCCACGCTGGAAAATAATTGTAGAATCGGCTATTGTGTTTTGAATAAAATCTTTTGAAAGAACAGACATAATTAGTATAATCCTCAAGGGTTGAAAATAAATATTTATAAGCAGTCTTATCTATATCGGGATGATGTAGAAAAATCAATATATCATAAAAAATTCATATAACCGGTCATTAGTGCCTTACCCCTGAATTTCTGTAATAAAAAACAAGAAATTGAGTCAGGCACATGGGTTGCGGGTATAGCTCGCTTTAGGCGGATATAAAAGAAATTTAAGAAAAAAGAATAAATCATAAAACTTTACAAGGTTTGATTCTAATGGTAAAATGACTAATTTGCTGTTTATATTGCAGTACATACAGTATGAAGTGCATATCACAAAACAACGCAGTATCGGGAGCCCTTATAGTAATGGAATATATAAAAATTAAACTTGGAGAAGATTTTGGAAGATCTCAATCAGGTAAGCCTTTAGAAGAGATGTTTCAATCGATCAGCCCCATGTTCTGCCTTTCACAGCGGACATGGAAGCCTCAGATGGATATCCTGGAAACAAGAGATAATATTATAATTCAGGCTGAAATAGCAGGTGTTGAAAAAGATGATATTACCATAGAAGTAAGTAATAAGGCTGTAAAAATTTCAGGGGCAAGGGGGAGAACTTCGCCTGAAGAATCAGCAACTTACATGCTTGCAGAAATACAGTTCGGAAGGTTTGAAAGAATAATTTATCTTCCTTCTCTTATAGATACAAATAAAGTGTCGGCTTTATTTTCCAATGGTTTTCTGGAAATTACACTTGCCAAATTTCCTGTAAACAGGTTACACAGGATAAAACTTTCTTATAGATAGTAAAATACAGATAATAAAAGATATTACCATGGGAATTTTTTATGAATGAATTAAACAAATCTCCTGAGATAAGCCCTTATGACATACCTGATGTGCTCCCTATTCTTCCTATTGTTGATACAAACCTTTTCCCAAAAATGGTTCTGCCCCTTGTTTTAATGGAAAAAGAGGCCATAGATCTCATTGATGAAACAATGGCGGGAAACAGGATATTAGGCCTTCTTTTATCAAAAAGGTCTGATTTAAGTACAAGGCATTCCTCAAAAGATCTAAATAAGGTCGGTACTGTAGCCATGATTCTTAAAATGGCTAAAATGGAGGAGAACAGGGCTCAGCTCCTTATTCAGGGTCTGCACCGGTTTAAGGTATCGGAATTTATCAATGGTAAATCCTATATGCAGGCAAAGATTGAAGTACTTGAAAGCTCAAATATTCTTGAGGATAAGGAAACCAGGGCCTTAATGGCCAATATAGTTGAGCAATACGAAAAAATAGTTAATCTCTCGCCCGGTCTTCCCGCAGAAATCGCAGGCATGGTAAAATCGATAAAAGAACCTGATATCCTTGCCGATATGGTTGCTTCAACCATTAATGTACCCATTGTTGAAAAACAGAAAATTCTTGAACTCCTTGATGTTAAAAAACGATTAAAACAGGTTACACGGCTTGTAAATGACCAGCTTGATATTCTTGAAATGGGCTCAAAAATTCAGACCCAGGTAAAAGAGGATATGGATAAGCGCCAGCGGGAATATTATCTGCGCCAGCAGCTTAAAGCCATAAAAGAGGAGCTTGGTGAAAAAGATGAAGAAAGCGTTGAAATAGCGGATTACAGGAAAAAAATTAAGTCGGCAGGACTTCCTGAAACAGCAGCAAAGGAAGCTGAAAGGGAGATTGTACGTCTTTCAAAAATGCATCCCTCATCTTCTGAATATGTTGTTTCATCCTCTTATCTTGACTGGCTTACATCTTTGCCGTGGAATAAAAAATCAAAGGACAAATTAAATATCAAGGCTGCAAGGAAAATTCTTGATAATGATCATTATGACCTTGAAAAACCAAAGAAAAGAATTCTTGAATACCTGGCGGTGAGAAAACTTAAAAAGGATTCAAAAAGTCCTATTCTCTGTTTTTCAGGTCCTCCGGGAACGGGTAAGACCTCCCTTGGAAAATCCATTGCAAAGGCCCTTGGCAGAAAATTTGTCAGGATTTCCCTTGGAGGCATAAGGGATGAAGCTGAAATACGGGGCCACAGGAGAACATATGTGGGCGCTCTGCCGGGCAGGATAATTCAGGAAATCAGACGTGCCGGTAAAAATAATCCTGTTTTTATGCTTGATGAGATAGACAAGGTTAATTCTTCTTATAATGGCGATCCTTCTTCTGCGCTTCTTGAGGTTCTTGATCCGGAGCAGAACGATACATTTACCGATCATTATCTTGATGTTCCCTTTGATCTTACCAATGTGATGTTTTTAACAACGGCCAATGTTTTACATACAATTCCGGCACCTTTAAGGGACAGGATGGAGATTTTGGAACTATCCGGTTATACTGAAGATGAAAAATTAAAAATAGCAACAAAATACCTTATTCCAAGGCAGCGTAAGGCAAACGGCCTTAATGCATCCCAGATAAAATTTGCACCGGCTGCTGTAAAGGAGATAATTTCCGGATACACAAGGGAATCGGGACTTCGTAATCTTGAAAGGGAAATAGGTTCGGTTTGCAGGGGAGTTGCAAGTAAAATTGCCGAAGATGAGGTTAAAAGCGTTTCAATCAGAAAACAGGATATATATGAGTATCTTGGTCCTGTTAAAAGAATGCCGGAAACAAATTCAGGAACATTTGTTCCCGGCGTTGTTGTGGGGCTTGCATGGACTCCTGTGGGCGGAGAGATTCTTTTTATTGAGGCAACTGCAATGAAAGGGTCAAAGCAACTCACTCTCACCGGACAGTTGGGCGATGTTATGAAGGAATCTGCCACAACGGCAATGAGTTATGTAAGATCCCATGCTGCAGAATTAAAAATAGACGATGATTTTTTTAATACCCATGATATTCATATTCACGTTCCCGAAGGAGCAATCCCAAAGGACGGACCTTCTGCAGGTGTTACAATGCTTACGGCCATTGTCTCCATGATAAAGAAAAAACCTGTTAAAAAAAGACTTGCCATGACAGGAGAGATAACACTCAGGGGCGAAGTTCTGCCCGTGGGCGGGATTAAGGAAAAGGTAATAGCAGCTCACAGGGCCGGAGTAAAGACACTTATCCTTCCCAAATGGAATGAAAAAGATATGGAGGATGTTCCTGAAAATGTAAAAAAAACCATAAAATTTTATTTCATGGATAAAATGCAGGATGTACTTGAAACAGCCCTTGATTAACCGGCAGACCTTGATGTAAAGCATAAATATTTATTTATGAAGAAATTTTTTTTGGCAGAAACAGAGAACAGATATAACCGCCATGAGGCGGATCTGGATTGGCCCAGATTTGCCTCACAACAAAAAATGGGCCGAAGGCGCGTAGCCAATAAAAGTAATGTGTTACGTTTTATTTCATATAAAGACGTAGAAAAAGTTTTTACAATTAACGGGAGTCGTATTTGATTTGAAGCCACAATTTAAAGTCAAATTTGTTATTGCCGTCTTTTTTTTATTTTTTGCCTTTGGCTGTGCTTCACATCATCCGGTTTATCATCCTAAAACTAAATATCCTCAACAATTTCCGGTTAGAAAATATAAGGAAAAAAAACTTCCGGCCTCTGCAAAGCCATATAAAGTCAATGGAAGACACTATCGTCCCTTAATCAGTGCAAGGGGTTTTTCGCAAAAAGGACTTGCATCATGGTATGGAAGGGATTTCCATGGGGAAAAAACTGCAAACGGCGAAACATACAATATGTACGCAATGACTGCAGCTCATAAAACCCTGCCACTTGGAACATGGGTGAGGGTTTATAATCTTAAAAATGGAAGGCAGGCCGTTGTAAGAATAAATGACAGGGGGCCTTTTGTAAGAAACAGAATTATTGATCTTTCATATAAGGCGGCAAAAAAACTCGGTGTTGTGGGGCCTGGAACTGCGCCAGTTAAAATTGTTGCCCTTGGTATGGCATCAAATGGTTCAGTAAACTCTGCTGCTGCATCAGCTCCTGTGAAATATATTCCGGTAAATTACTGGAAAGGAAATTTTACGATTCAGGTTGGAGCTTTTATGGATAAAAATAATGCAGTAAAATTTCAGCATAAACTTGCTGCAAGGTATAAACATGCGCATATAACAAAATTCAGTGATTTCAGAGGAGTCTTTTTCAGGGTCAGAGTTGGAAGATATTCAAATCTTGATGCTGCAGTGAGATTTTCCAGAGAACTTATTTCAGCTGGAGCAAAACAGGCTTTTGTTGTGGCAGAGTAGAAGTTCATCTTATTTAAAAAAATAGCTGAGACTGTTGAATCTGTCAGATATATTGCAGGCTCCAATAAAAAAAATAGCACCGAGGTTGCCACGTTGTGCTTTATCAAGACAACGGCTTAAGCAAAGCCACGCAATGCGATCTTTCAAGCAGTTAAGCCACTTGTCAAATCCGGGTAATGGTTTTACCGTATACATATAACGGCCATGAGGCCGATCTGGATTCATGTCCAAATTTGCCTCAAAGAATCAAAGATTCTGACAAATTATGGGCCGAAGGCGCGAAGCAAATAAAAGTAATGGGTTACATTTTATTTCTTATAAAAAAATGTAATTGATAGAATGCAAAAAGTCAAACAGAACCTAAAGTAGCTACAATGAAAGATCGGTTGCCCCGGTCTATTTCAAATCAGTATTCAATAACAGGGATAGTTCACATAATTTTTAGAATTCTGAAAATCCAGAGAGATTGCCGGGAAAAAATGAGACCCTGCTGTCCAGTCAACTCGATTGTTCGATTTTCTTTTGAAATTTCATGGCTTTCTCACTAATATCCTCAATAGAAAGATCAGTTTTTAAACCCTCTTTTCTCCATTCAGTGTAATCAAATGGTTCTCTCTGTATTAAAGCTACAAACTTTTCAGCTTCTACCATACCTAAAGCATTGCTTAATATCTCAAGACCCTTTAATTTAATTTCTGTATCAGTAATCATAGTTTCATCTCCTTAACAAAGCCAAAGGGATCAGTAATTGTTATTTCACTAATTTTTTGATTTTTATTTAAAACTTTATCGTCAGTCGTTAACAGATACTCACAACCGCTATTAATAGCACAAGCAATATGTAAGGCATCAAATTTCTGTATTCCTT
>CAZLBE010000052.1:0-8320 GCA_964557635.1 uncultured Desulfobacterales bacterium | reverse complement strand
AGATTTTAATAACGGCCATGAGGCCGAGCTGGTTTGGCCCGGATTCGCCTCTCAAAAAAGTATGAAAAACCCGCTCAAATATTCGGAGTTTTTCATATAACCGCCATGAGGCGGATCTGGATTTGTCCGGATCTGCCTCACAATAAATTATGAAATAAAAGTAATGGGTTACGTTTTATTTTTTATAAAAAAAAGAGGAGAAATATGGCTGACTCAAGAATTTTCAACAGAACGTTTAAAGTGCTTTCCAATTCACTTGATATATCTGCACGACGTCATACCGTTATTACAGGTAATATCGCCAATATGGATACAATCGGGTATAAACCAAAGGATATAGATTTTAAAAACACCCTGAAAAAAATCATGAATGATAAAAAACTTCAGACAATGTCCGTGACAGACCCGAAGCATTTTTCAGGCGAAGATGATGATTCACCCGTCTCAATTAAGTCGGAAATAAGCCGTTATGTTGACCTTGAACACCTTGATTCCGTTAATATAGATACTGAAATGGACCATCTTGTTGAAAATAATATTAAGTACAGAGAAACAACCGAGATGCTTTTAAGGAAGATGAGTATTTTACGCAATGCCATTCAGGAAGGAGAATAATAAATCATGGATCTATTAAATGCAATGAAAATAAGTGCCACGGGACTTGCTGCCCAGCGCTTTAAGATGAATATCATAGCGGAAAATCTTGCCAATGTGGATACCACAAGAACAAAGGAGGGTGGGCCTTACAGGCGGAAGATGGTTGTTTTTCAGGGGCAGGACATTGGAAAATTCAAGAGCATTCTTGAGGGGAAGGCAGAAAACAGCGATACAGGCGAAATTTCCATTGATCCCATTGAATTTGATTCTAAAAATGAGTCCGATGCTCAATTAAATTCTACTCAGGGAACAGGGGTTAAGGTGGCAAGTGTTGTGAAATCCCAGGCTGATTTCAGGCTTGTTTACAATCCGGCTCATCCGGATGCTGATCCTGTAACCGGATATGTTGCCATGCCCAATGTGGACCACTTAACTGAGGTTGCTGATATGATTGTTGCAAAAAGGGCCTATGAGGCAAATATTACTGCCATGTCAACTACAAAAAGTATGATATTAAAAGCCCTTGAAATAGGGAAATAAAATTTGAGGTATGCAATATGAATGCAATAGCAGGCACAGGTGCGGGGAATACAGGCAGAATTTCCATTAAAACAGAACCCCTTTCAACCAGGGTGGAGAAAAGGGATACGTCCTTTGCGGACAGGCTTAAGTCTGCAATAGGTGATGTAAATTCAAAGCAGAATATAGCAGATCAATCAATTGAGAATGTTATTCTTGGTAAACTTGATATCCAGGACGGTATGATTGCCATTCAAAAGGCAGATATCTCTCTAAGACTTATGCTGAAGGTTAGAAGTAAGGTTATGGATGCCTATAAAGAAATAATGCATATGCAGATTTAATAAATTTCAGGAACTATTGCCATGAATCCGGTTATTGAACAAATATTGAAGATTTATAAGGAAATGCCCCTTTCCAGAAAAATTGCCATTGGAAGTCTTATCCTTGTTATGGTCGCAGGTTTCACTGCAATGTTCATCTGGGCAAACAAAACAGAGTATAAGCCTGCTTATACGGAACTTACTGAGGATGACGCAGCAGCTGTTGTTGCAAAAATCAAAGAGCTGAAAATTCCATATAAAATAAAGGGCGGGGGAAGTATTGTAATGGTTCCTGCATCCAAAGTGTATGATGTCAGGCTTGATCTTGCAAAAGATGGCATTCCAAAGGGCTCTGGTGTGGGGTATGAAATATTTGACAAAACCGATTTCGGGACAAGTGAGTTTGTCCAGAAAATAAACAGAAAAAGGGCTATTCAGGGAGAGCTTGCAAGAACAATAAGTGCATTTGATGAGGTAAAAAATGCAAAGGTTATGATTGTACTGCCAAAAGACTCCGTATTTGTGGAGGAGACTAAAATGCCTTCTGCTTCCATCCTGTTAGAGTTAAGAAATGACCTTGATGAGGAAAAAGTTGCCGCCATTGCCCATCTTGTTGCAAGTTCAGTTCAGGATCTTACTCCAAGAAGGATTACAATAGTTGACACAGCAGGCCGAATTTTATTTGAAGGCAAATCCGAAGAGGAAAAGGCAAGGATTAAAGCTAAAAATCTTGTCGATACACAGTATAACTACAAAGTCAGGTTTGAAGCAAATCTGGCTGGTCGTATCCAGACAATGCTTGAGAGAATCGTCGGCAAGGATAAAGCGATTGTCCGTGTAACTGCTCAGATGGATTTCAGTACCAATAATGTTAATGAAGAAATATATGACCCCCTTGAAAGGGAAACAAAATTCATACGAAGTGAAAAGAATCTTGCTGAAGCATCTACTACCCCTGTTCAGCAGCAGGGTACGCCTTCAAGTGTTAATCCTGTTGTGCCAAGAGGAGGGACAACAGGCTCTAACGGGATGCAAAAGGTAAACAAAAAGAACGATACCATTAATTATGAATTGAGCCGCAGAACAAGTCAGACTGTAAAACCCATGGCTGTATTGGCAAGGCTTTCCGTTGCTGCGGTTGTTGATGGAAATTATCAGTATAAAACAGATAAAGACGGGAACAGTGTTAGAACTTATGTGCCGAGATCAAAGGTTGAGATGCAGCAGTTCAGCGATCTTGTTACTAAGGCCATGGGATATGATCAGGCGCGTCAGGATCAGGTATCCATGGAATGCTTTCCTTTTGCATCCATTGGAGAGATTGGAAAACAAGAGAAAAAACTTACCGGATGGCGTATGGTTCAGAAAGAGTATGGACGTACGATTGCCAATATTCTCCTTGTTCTTCTTGTGTTTTTATTTGTAATTATGCCGATAATGAAGACTGTTAAAGGAATTAAATCAAGTTCCGAGCAGGCAGCTTTGCCAGGCCCTGAAGAACAAGGCTTAATAGAGGAAAAAGAGGAAGAAACAGATTTTGCAGATATGAGTGCCGTTGAGCAAAGTGAACTTTTAGATTCAATGCCTGTAAAGGAAAAAGAAGAATTTGTCAAAAATATGTCTTCAGCCCAGAGAAAATCTTTTCTTGCCAACATTGGTCCTTCTGAGAAAGCTGCATATTACGCAGAGAAAGATGTTGAAAAAACAACTAATATAATAAAGGGATGGTTAAGTGAGCAGGAGCCTGAAGAGGAGGAAAACTGATAATGGCTGAAAATTCAGATCCCCAAAAAATGACCGGTGCCCGGAAAGCAGCCGTGTTTTTGATGACAATGGGTGAAGAGTATACATCAAAGGTGATTGAAAATTTAAATGATTCTGAAATTAAGGATATAGCCTTTGAAATGTCACAGATCGATTTTATAACTCCTGAAATGCTAAATTTTGTTTCAGATGATTTTATTACAAGGTTTGAAGGTGAAACCAAGATAGTTGTTGAAGGCGGTACCTTCTTTAAAAAAGTGGTTTCTAAAAGTCTTAAAGGCAATAAAGCGGAAGAAGTACTTAAAGATGTTGAAAACAGACAGAGAGCTATTCCTTTTGTGTGGAGCCGTGATGTAAACATAGGCACTCTTGCAGGATATATTGAGGGTGAACATCCCCAGACCGTTGCAATGATCCTTGCCAATATGCCATCGGATATCGCATCTGAACTTCTCATGGCTGTTCCGGATGATAAAAAAGGTGATATAGCCTTAAGAATTGCAAAATTAGGTCAGATTTCTGATGAGGTTGTTATGGATGTTGATAAAGCCCTGAAAAATGAATTAAGCGGTGCAGTAGGCCCTGGTGGCAAGTCCGGCGGAGTCAATGTCCTTGTGGATATCATTAATGGTGTTGATAAATCAACTGAAGATATTGTCATGGAAAAAGTTGAAGAAGACAGTGCTGAAATGGCAAATGATATTCGAAAGATGATGTTTGTCTTTGAGGATATGGCAGGAATAGATGACCGGGCCATGAGGGAAATATTAAAGAAGGTTGAAGGCCAGCAGTTGACCTATGCGCTTAAGACCGCAAGCGATGAAATGAAAGATAAAATTTTCTCCAACCTGTCACAGAGGGCGGGTGAGATACTTAAAGATGACCTTGAAAGTATGGGGCCTGTACGTCTTACTGAAGTTGAGGAAGCACAGCAGGCAATAGTTCGTGCGGCCAAGGAGCTTGAAGCCGATGGAACGATCGTTCTCGGAGGTAAAGGAAAAGATGATGTCCTTGTCTGATAAAGATAAACAAAATACAACAGCCTCGGATGAATGGAAACTCCTTGACCTGAATTCCATAAAGCATATTGATGATGAAAAATTTCTTAAAAAGGAAAAAAACAAACCTGATTATAATCTTTTTAAGTTGATTTATGAGGACTCACAGACCAGCAAACAGGATTCTTTTAAAACTCTTTACGAACCAGATGTAAAATTTACTGATTCTCAACCTGATACGAGCCATGATTTTAAAGAACTTTTTAAGGAAGATAATAAAAAAGTAAATACTGTAAATGGCAGTAAGCCTCAGCCTGCATCAGATTCTGACATGGGGGATGAAACAAAATTTTCCGAAGGCTCAGATTTTACGAGTGGTATGAATGATATAAAAACTTCCAGACTGCCCGATGAGTCAGGTGAAGATATGTCAGATCATATTAAACCCGATTCAATTGTGAAACCTGAAACGGATAATGAGCCTGATCCGGATTTAAGCCAAAATTCTGATAATAATTCTCACTCTGATTCCGGCTCTGCAGAAGAGAAAAACAGATATGAAGAAGGCTTTAAACAGGGTTTTGACAAGGGAAAAGAGGACGGTTTGATCGAGGGCCGAGTTAAAGGCGAAGAACAGGGGTATAAAGAAGGATTTGCAAAGGGCGAAGAAGATGCAAAAAAGGCCTGTGATGCAAAAGCCGGAGAAGTTTTGTCGTCACTTGAGGATATTTTTTTAAAAACCAATGATGCCTGGGAAAAACTTGTAAAAAAATATGAAAACCAGATTATATCACTTGTTTGCAGAATAGCTGAAAAAGTTGTACTTGCAAAAGTTGCAATTGATGATCAGGTTGTGAAACAGTCAATATTTCAAGCCATGGAAAAAATGCCTGAGCCCGAAGAGATAAGTCTTCATATATCCCCTGATGATTATGAATATATTGAGATGATCAAGGAAGATTTTTTTGATAAGGTTAAGGGCCTTAAAAGTGTTTCCCTTCTTTCGGATCCATCCGTGACAAAGGGGGGATGCAGGATTGAAAGTTCAAAGGCAAAAATTGAAACCAGTATTGAATCAAGGCTTGAGGCTGTTTTTTCAAGCATTGTCAAGGCAGGTGATTTATGATTGATAATGTTCCCCTTGAATTTGAATGGGACAAATATTTCAATGCCGTTGATTCCTGTGTTACAATAAGGCCTGAAGGCAGGATTTCAAAAGTGGTGGGACTTGTTGCAGAAGGTGATGGAATGGGGCTTGGCATAGGAAATTTATGTATCATAAAAAATACATACGGCAAAGAAATCATGGCTGAAGTTATTGGATTCCGTGATGAAAAAGTGCTTCTTATGCCCTATGGAAATATAAGGGGAATGAGTCCCGGAAGCAGGATCATACCCATGGCAGATGCTCCCACTGCAACAGTAGGCGATGCATTGTTAGGCAGGGTTGTTGACGGTATGGGAAATCCGATGGACAATAAAGGACCAATCAATTCACCTGTACAATATCCACTTTATGGTAATCCCATTAATCCCATGGAAAGGAAATCGATTAAAGAGGCAGTTGATGTAGGAATAGCTGCTATAAATACAATGGTTACCCTTGGCAGGGGGCAGAGAGTCGCAATTATGGCAGGTTCCGGCGTAGGAAAAAGTGTTTTAATGGCAATGATTACAAAACACACCTCAGCCGATGTAACTGTTATAGGCCTTATAGGAGAGAGGGGCAGGGAAGTTAAGGATTTTGTAACTGAAACTCTTGGAGAAGAAGGCCTTAAAAGATCTGTTGTGGTTGCGGCAACATCCGATTCTCCTCCCCTTGTCAGAATAAGGGGAGCCTATCTTGCAACCACCATTGCAGAGTATTTCAGGGATCAGGGCAAAAATGTACTTTTAATTATTGATTCCATTACTCGTTTTGCAATGTCTTCAAGGGATGTGGGCCTTGCTGCAGGGGAGCCTCCCACATCCCGTGGATATACGCCATCGTTTTTCGTGCAGATTCCCATTCTTCTTGAGCGTGCAGGATATCTTGAGAACAGCGGTTCCATAACCGGAATATATACTGTTCTTGTGGAGGGGGATGATTTAAATGATCCCGTAGGTGATACTGTACGTTCCATTGTTGACGGCCATATTGTACTTTCAAGGGATCTTGCAAATAAGGGGCATTATCCTGCAATAGATGTGCTTGCAAGTGTATCAAGGGTAATGAGGGATGTGGCTTCAAAAGAGCATGTTAAATTAAGGGATAAAGCCATTGATATTATTGCAGCATACAGGGGCGCTGAAGATATGATTTCCATAGGAGCCTATGTGGATGGATCGGATCCGAAAATAGATCAGGCAAAAAAAATTATGCCTGCCATTAACCGGTTTTTAAGACAGGATATTGAGAAAAGAGTCTCCATTGATAGGGGTGTAGCAGAACTTGCAAAAATTCTTATTTAAACTTCAGCCCCTTTTAAAATACAGACAATACCTTGAGCATATTGCGAAACAGGAGACTGCCAAGGCCTACGGGGATGTAAAGGAGTGTGAAAGAGCCATTGAATATTTTAAAAAAATTTATTCGGATAAAGCAGATGAACTTGATAAAAAGGCATCACTTGGCATAAGTGCCATGGATTTCAGATACATCCGTGATTATCTTGATTCAATTGAAAATGATATTAAAGCTGAAACATCAAGGCTTATACAATTTAAAACAATACTTTTGGACAGGCAGAAAAAACTTACTGAAAAAAGCATCGATAAAAAGGTTATAGAGAGGCTTAAACAGAAAAAAGAAAATGATTATATGGATGAATTCCGTAAATACGAACAAAAAGAAGCCGATGAAATTGCATCGCTTAAAAAAGCAAGACAGATAAGGGAATCCAAAATATGAATAAAAAATATTGTTTAAATAACGGCCATGAGGCCGATCTATATTCAGGTGCGGAGCCAGAATCCGCCCTGATACACGGAGTTTTTCATATAAGAAAGCTGTCGATTTTATTTGTTGTTTTTTTACTGATTCTGTTTGTGCCCATGAAGTTTTATTTCGTTGATATTCATAAATCAGGCCTGCATAAATCAGTTTTTTCGATTTTAAAAATGGATTCAGCCATGGCCAAAGATAAAAAAAATGAAAAAGATAAAAATAAATCAAAGTCTGATAAAGATAAAAAACAGGAGACGGGGCAAAAAAATAAAGATACGAATAAGGATGATAAAACAGGAAAACAGCCCTGCCCGGAGTGCCCGAAGTGTCCTGATCCTGCCAAGGTTGTTTTTAAGGGGCTTGAAAAAAGGGAAGCTGCCATTGCAATGGCAGAGGGAAAAATTAAAAATGAAAGAAAAGAGCTTAATAAGCTCAAGGATCAACTTGACGATAAACTTGACAAATTATCAAAACTTAAAAAGCAGATTGAAACAGATCTTGCTGATTTAAACAGAAAAAAGACAGCCGCAGAACAGCAGAAACAGGCTGCATTTGAGGCAAAAATGGACAGGCTTGTAAAAATGTATTCAGGAATGAAACCAAAAAATGCGGCAAAGATAGTTGATAAGCTTGATCTTGAAGTTGCAAAAAGAATATTTTCACGTATGCGCGAAACATCAGCCGCCCAGATACTTGCCTATGTTGAAAGTGAAAAAGCTGCAAAGATAAGCGAGCGGATTGCATATAAAAAACCATGAGGCAATAATTTCCTCATGTTTATGATTTCCCCCGGTAATAAATTCTTTTTGTATTTGATTATTTTTTTTAATAACTTGTGATGTGTATTGCGTAACTTATTGATTTTTAAGAGAATGGTTTGGTATTCTTATTCATGGCATAATCATTGCACTGAATGTTACATAATCAGTAATTAAATAAAAATATGTAATTTTTACATGCATTTTTATTATAAATTGGCATCTACCACCTACATTTAAAAATTGTAATTTTTATTTTTATTTTTAATAAAAAATTTATTTTAACCCAAGATAACTTTAGACAAAGAACTACATAATATCATATTGATGGGAAAAATCTTGGCCCACAGCTCATACATTTTAGTGGGCCAATATTACTAAATTTGGGCCTTCTCCAAGATGCAGGTTGAGCTTTGAGCTTTGGGCTTAAGAATG
>CAZLBE010000051.1:0-8500 GCA_964557635.1 uncultured Desulfobacterales bacterium | reverse complement strand
TTCTAAAAATCCGGTACTGTACGTATTTTATATGATTTATCCATTAATGATTTTCGGAATTTTCATTTATCTTGTGATCACATGGCGGAAATAACAACCATGGGGCCGATTTGAAGATTCTTAAACGGTCTCTTAACAAATATTGAAACTTCGCAGTACTAAAAAAATATCGAAGTTTCATAAAAAAAGGAGCTATAAAACATGTTGTTAAAACGAAAACAAACGATGACCTCAACACATGGGCCTGCCTTAATTTTTTGTTCTTTATTACAGAAATTCCGGGGTAAGGCTTTAAACGAAAAATTATTGATTTTAATGTTTAGCGCCCTGTTTGTTTTGTGTTCTGCAGGTGTTGCCCCTGCCGAAAACAGTTTACAGGAGCAGAAAAACGGATTTAAAGTCTATTCTCTTGGGCAGATTATTGTTACGGGGAAAAGGCAGAAAGAAAAAACCGGCATTTCAACTATTGTAACGAGTGCAAAAATCAAAGCCGAAGACAGTCATACCGTTGCCGAGGCTTTGCAGTATGTTCCGGGACTTTTTGTAACAACCGGCTATAAAAGTGAGCCCGATGTGACAATTCATGGTTTTGATCAGAGTCATATTTTAATATTGATTGACGGCGTCCCCTATTATGAAACAAAATATGGAAGTCTGGATCTTAACCAGATCACTACGGATAATATATCTGAAATTATAGTGGAAAAGGGAAATCAGTCCGTTCTTTACGGAGCAAATGCCGAGGCAGGTGTTATCAATATAATAACAAAAAAATCTTCAGGAAAGCCCTTTATATCGGCAAAAATTGAGGCCGGAGAAAAAAACGCCTCTCGTGTCTCAATATCCCATGGCATGAAATACGGTAATTTAAATTACTGGCTTAACTATACACATAAGAAATCCGATGCATGGAGACTTTCCGATAAATTTACACCAAGGCTTGGGAAAGTCAAAATCAGGCCGGGAGCAACAACCAGTGACTATCTTGAGGACGGAGGAAATTTCAGAGATAATTCCGATTATAAAAATAACAGTTTCTGGGCAAAGGTGGGAGTGGAGCCTTCACCTGATTCTGAATATTATATAAATTTTCATTCTTCTGCTACTGAAAAAGGAGAGGTACCAAATCTTGATTCTATTAAAGTATTCACCTCAAGACCTGCTTTTTCCCATTTTGCAAGAATAAAAAAGTATGACGACTGGGGTATTGACCTCAGCGGCCGGCAGAGGCTTAGTGATAAATTTAGTATAAAGGCAAAGGGATTTTATCACAATCATGTGGATGATTATGTTTCATATGATGATAAAACCTACAATAATCAGATAGCAGACAGTCGTTACAAGGATTACTTTGCAGGCGGTATGATGCTTTTTGATTTTAAGCCGGTTGATTGGGATTTTTTAAAATTAGCTGTTCATTACAAAGGGGATTCGCATAAACAGCGTGATGATACTTATCTGCCCTTTGCAGAATCATTTTCATACACAGGGTCAATTGGTCTTGAGAATACTTTCTTAAAGATTAAAAATCTCACCGTCATCGTGGGTACAAGTTATGACTGGTTCAATGTTGACAGGGCAGAAACAAATATTACCGATAGAGCAACCGGGAATTTGATTCAACAGCAAAAACTTGATACCCCGGGGATTCAGGATGAAATCAACCCAATGATAAGTGCAGAATATGCATTTTCCAATTCAACAAAATTGTTTGGTGCCATTGCAAAAAAAACAAGATTTCCTACCCTGGAACAATTATATTCCACCAGATCAGGTAATATTGATCTGAATTCGGAAAAAAGTATTAACTACAGCGCAGGCGTATCAAAAGCATTCGGTCATCTTCTGACACTTGAATTTTCTCCTTTTTATCATGATGTTTCAGACAGGATAAGCCGTAATGGTCAGCACCTTGATGGGAGATATGAGAATTATGCAAAAGTTGAAATGGCAGGTTTTGAATTTAACAGTGAATTAACACCGGTAGATGCCCTACGTCTGCATATGGGGTATACTTATAATGATGCAAAGGACAAAAGTTCAGGCCGGGTTACTGATAAGGTTACCGGTACACCTAAACACAAGGTTGACGCGTCATTGAGGTATAAAATATTTCCTTTTGGAACTTGCTTTTATTTTAATATGCTCTATGCGGATTCCACGTACTCCCAATTACCAACGCCGGACAATCCTTCTGCTTCCGTACTTGAGAATGATTCATTTACTGTATTTAATTGTAAAATAAGCCAGGCGTTTTTAAAACACTGGGAGGCCTCTCTTGCAGTAAATAATCTATTTGACAGAAACTATGAGCCTGAATCAGGATTTCCGGCACCGGGACGAACCATATGGCTTGGAATTTCTGCAAAATTTTAATAACAGCCAACCCGGCATCCTTTATGCTGCTTTGTGATCAGCGTATATTTTATTGAAAACCGGATCCATCTCTCTCCCCCCCTAACTGAGTGGATTTTGACCCCTGTTTTTTGGAAATATATCAGCTGAATTACAGGTGGATAAGGGATGCCCATTTTTGTCAGAATCTTCGATTCTTTGATGCAAATCCGGACTTAAATCCGGATCGTCCTCATGGCCGTTTATAAGAAATAGACTGTAAATCTTGACGGCTATTGGCTTCGCGCCTTCGGCCCATACTTTGTCAGAATCTTTGATTCTTTGAGACGGGTCTGGACTTGAATCCAGATCCGCCTCATGGCGGTTATAAAAAAATTAAAACAAAATTATTGACAGTGAACTGAATTAACAAGTATAAAATGTACCGCTTATTTTGTGTTTCAGGTATCCTTCCAAATGGGCCAAAGACGCGGGGCCAACTCTTATAATTAAAGGTACTTAGCAGAAATTTCTTATAAAATTGACCATGATGCAAAACCGTGCAATCCGGATTTACCTCATGATCGTTAATGGAAAACAATAAATGGAAATTAAAAACAGAATAAAACAAAAATTTACTTCAATGGTCAGTCTTTGTACGATTTTTTATTTAATTTTGTCGATTTTCTCGATATTTCCAGGATATGGATTCTGCAGTGAAAAAACATATGATAAAGTAAAACACTATGTTAATAAATCCATTGATTTAAGACAGAAAACCCAGAAAAAACTTGATAAATGGGAGCATGATAAAACTCAATTAATTGCTGAGTATGAAAGATTAAAGCAGGGAAAAGAAATTCTTGACCAGCAGAATAAAGTCTTAATTAATGAAAAATTAAAACATCAAAACAGGCTTAGGTTACTTGTTTTACAAAAACAGGAAAATCTTAAAATACAAAAGGAGATGCTTCCATTCCTGCAAAATGTAGTGGCTGAACTTTCACAACTTATTTCAGAAGGGCTTCCTTTCCTGTTAAAAGAGCGGAAAAAACGCATTGACTGTTTAAAAAAAATCATGGCTGATTCCGATACCGGTATTGCTGAAAAATACAGAAAGACCATGGAAGGGCCTATAGTATTGCATAAAAAGAAGGATAAAAGAACAATAAATAAAATAGTATATGCCTATATGCAGACCTGCGAGACTGAAAAAGCCTTGAAATGGATTAATAAAGGACTTGCACTTTATAAATTAGATAAAGATCTGCTCAAAAAAAAGGCAACATTATCTGAAAGTCTATAAAATTTTTATATTTTGATTTTTGTGGCAGCCCACTCGGATAATTTTTCCCTGAATATCTTTGAATTGTGTCTGATATCAACGGGAAATGATTTGTGAATCAGTATATGTTTAATATTTTTGGTAAGTTCATATGAAAGTGCAAGCTCCTGCATTTCTGCTATGAATTTCTTTTTATTTTTAATGTGAGAAGCTGGCTCAATGCAGATAACTGGAATCTGCATGATTTTTGGCCCTATGCCGGTTAATGCGCTTCTTTTTACCATTGGATGATTGTTGAATATGGCTTCGCAGGGGATCGAAAAAAGAGTTTCATCCGGGGTTATCACCCTGTGGTTTTTTCTGCCGCAGAACCATATTCTTCCCTTGTTGTCCTGCCATCCTAAATCTCCCATCCTGTGCCAAATTGTTCCATTCTCATCCTTTATTTTTGTTAGAGCGTCAGCCTCAGGATTTTCAAAGTAATGCTCTGTGACAAGGGAAGCTTTCACTGCAATTTCACCCACCTCATTACTGCCAAGAACAAGGTCGTTTGACCACTCGACAATGGGGTCGTCATTTATTTTTATTATTCTTACCACAGTATCGTTTATGGGCCTGCCCACACACATGCCAAAACCCTGTTCTGAAAGATGTTTTGTTTCTTTAAGGATTTCCCTGCTTGCAATGGAAACAATTGGAACAGCTTCTGTTGCACCGTATGGAGTGTGAATTTCAGCCTCTCCGGAAAGCATGCAGGAAAATTGTTCAATATTTTCAGGACTCACAGGAGCCCCGGCAGAAACAACCCTTCGCAATGAAGGCAGTAAAATATTATTTTCTTTACCGTATTTCCCAACCCGGTTAAGGAGGGCAGGGGATGCAAACATATTTGTTACGCCCTGATTTTCTATGGCCTCAATTATTTTTTCAGGATTTACAAAAGCAGGTTTTGTGGGGTCCATGTCGGGAATAACTGCCGTCATGCCAAGGGCCGGATCAAAAAGGGCAAATAGAGGAAATGTTGGAAGATCTATTTCATCGGGTCCAATGTTAAAATGGCTTTGAATCTGCATTATCTGGGCATCAAAATTTTTGTGGGTATAGACTACTCCCTTGGCAGGGCCAGTGCTTCCCGTTGTAAATAAAATTGCAGCAGTTTCATTTCCAATTGTTTCTACAGCGGGGAATGGCTCATCTGTTTTTTCACGCAGCTGATTTAAATTATACCCTCCCCAGAACCATTTTTTGCCCACTGTGATACAGATTTTAATTGTTTTAAAAAATTTTGGTTTTAATGTTCTTAACACATGGGCTTTTCCGATTCCGATAAATGCTTTTGGCCTTGACTGACTCAGACATGTGAGCATTCTTTTTATACCCATGCCAGGATCAACCACCACAGGGACGGCACCTGATTTAAACATGGCAAATATCAGGGTGAAAAAATCAAGCCCCGGCGGCACCATTACAATAGTTCTCATGCCTTTTTTTATGCCTGCTTTCTGCAATCCGAATGCAAGCCTGTCAGATTCAATGTCAAGCTGGGTAAAAGTCATGTGACTGTAAAGGACTCGTCCGTCTTTATCCCTTGAAGATGGAAAAACAACCGCTCTTTTGTAGGGGTATAATTTTACACTTCGCTTAAGCCAGGATGAAATGTTGATTGATTCTGTCATGGGAATTTTATTTTACAAGTTTCCTTTTTGAAATTATCGTTTTATTTAATTATCTCCTGATCAAACAAATTAACTCTTTTTATTCGGGCTGTACGTGCCATTCGGACTGTACAGGCAATGTTTATGCAATAATTAACATCTACGAATAAATTATTCTTATCCCAGATTTTTCACCCTTTGTCAGTAAAAAAATATATTTTACAAATTATATCATAAAGATACAAATAAAAAACAGTTTTATTCCATAATTTGTTATGAGATGATATGGTCCAGTTCAGATCCGCCTTATGGCGGTTATAAAGGAATATGTGGTTTTCCAATTTAACTTTAAGCCGCAGGGTCATGCTGTAAATCTTGAATTTATTCTTGACAAAGCCTATCTGGTTAAAGTAATGACTACAGTCAATGTGCAATAGAAATTGCATGAAGTTGATTTTTAGAACTTAAAACTGAGATTTAAACAAAGCCAAGAAGGCCTGATGGATAGAATTCTATTAAAGAATTGTATCAGGGCCTTTTTGGCTTTTTTTGTTTGGGAGAAAGCCGTTCCATTGCAAGGATATACGGCTTCCTCCCGGGAATGAAGCGCCCTTTTAGACTGACGGACACTTCAATGTATTCATAACATTGCTGGACTTTTCCGTCAACTTGGAGGGCATATTAATTTTAAATTTATTAAGTTGAGGATAAAGTGAAAAAATTAATGATATTGATAGGATTGTTCATTATGGCAGGTTTTGTTTTGCCAGGAATGGTTTCCGCTGGAACAGATTCGACAGAGGGTAGTATTACGTTGGATGAAATTGTAGTGACGGCAACCAGAACTGAAAAAGATGTGGACAGCGCACCGGGCAGCGTGACAGTAATTACAAAGGAAGATATACAAAAGCATAAGATACATGGACTTGACGAGGCCATTAAATATGAAGCCGGGGTCTATGCCAGGCGTACTAAAGGGGTTTCTGATTCCATGCCCAGGGTACAGCTCAGAGGATTATATGGACAGGATCGAACCCTGGTTTTGTTAGATGGGGTCCCGCTAAATGAAGGGTACACAGGGAGTGTTGACTGGAATACTATCAGCACGGAAAATGTAGAGCGAATCGAGGTTATCCGGGGGCCTTCATCTGCCCTTTACGGCGGCAATGCCATGGGCGGCGTGATCAACATCATTACCAAAACCCCGAAAAAGTTTTATGTAAATGCAAAGTCCGGTTATGGCAGCGATGATACATACCGGTACAGCATTAATGTGGGTGACCGGATCATGGATAAGCTGGGTCTTGATGTCGGGTTTGAACGTGAAGAGACAAATGGTTATCCTACTTCCCTTGTAACCAGGTCTATTAAATCAGGGACAGGAACCCTGATCGGCGGCTGGGAAACTAAAAATACTTCTGGGAAACGCAAATGGGTGGTCGGTGACAGGGGGGATAACACCGGTAAACGATGGAACGTCCATGTAAAGGCAGAATATGATCTTACAGATACAGGAAGCCTTGCCTTTAACTTTCAGGACGGGCTCCACCGGTATGATTATGACAGGCCGCATACATATTTGCGGGATGAAAACGGGAATTCGGCATTCAGCGGAAAGGTTGATATCGGAGGGAGTGAGTATGCCTCTGTCAAACCCTCAAATTATGCTTACTATTCCGGCATGAGTGAAAAAAAAGATTCCAACTATTCTCTGATCTACAAGGAGACCTTTGGACCTATAGCATTTAACGGAAAGGCCGGCTATCAGAAAAGAGACAAATGGTATACCACAGCCAAACCATCATCAACCCAATGCTATGATGATGCCAAGGGCACATTATCCGACAGCGACACCTATTCCTGGTTTACGGACCTGCAGGGAAGCCTGCCCCTGGGCGATGAGCATCTTTTAACATTCGGTCTATATTTTCGGTATGATGACTTTGAAAATGACAATTATAATATTTCTTTTTTTCAAAATGAGCACAGCAAGACCCAAAAAACCACAATCACCGAAGGAAACGACCGGTTTTATGCAGTCTATCTCCAGGATGAATGGAAGGTTATAGACAAGCTTACCCTTTTTACCGGCGTCCGTCTTGATTACTGGGAGGCCTTCGATGGAAAGTCGGGTGAAATTGGCAGTGGGGAGAATTTCTCCGAACCTGATGATACATCTGTCAGCCCAAAGGTTGCGTTCGTGTTTAAACCTGTTGCCGACACCATTATCAAGGGTTCTGTGGGCAAAGCGTTTCGCGCGCCGAACATCTATGAACTTTACAGGACATGGACAGGCTCCTACGCCACCTATCATTCCAATCCTGATCTTAGTCCGGAGACACTTTGGAACTACGAAATCGGCGTTGACCAGTACCTTTTAACCAGGCGGATAAAACTTTCGGCTACCTATTTTCATACCGATATGGACGATCTGATTTATTCTTATTACGAGGGCAGGGATAAGTATGAGGACAATGCCGGCAAGGCAAAGATCGACGGGATTGAACTTGGTGCCAGCGTTAAGCCTGTTGAATGGCTTAAACTATGGAGCAATTATACCTATAACGATTCGAAAATTACAAAACACGATTATAAGCCGGAAGTCGAGGGCAAAAAGATAGCAGAAATGCCTTTAAGTACCGCCAATGTCGGTGCTGAAGTCCATTACAGGTGGATTACAGCGAGTCTGGCCGGCCAGTATCTGGGAAAAATTTATAAAAATGAGCTGAATGATGATGTGCATGATGTTTACGGCGGTTACACAGAAAAATACTGGCTCTGGAACACAAGAATCAGTGTTGCTCCTGTTGAAAATTTTGAAGTTTCTTTTTCGATAGAGAACCTTTTTGACAAAGATTATTATGAATCTTATGCGGGCAAAGAACGCAGTTATTTTGTAGAAGTAAGTCTTAAATGGTAATTTATGAAAAAAACAGTTTTTAAAATATTTATACTAATTCTATCCTGCTTTCTGCTTGTTTTCTGTGCTGGAACAAATGGTTTTGCCGCAAAAGAGGCAGAAAGCAGCCCTGTTATAAGAGATTTTTCAGGTAATCGGGTAAAGGTGAACATTCCGGAATTACCGGTAAGGCGGATGGTTATTCTTACTTCTGATGCGCTGGAGGTCGTTCGTATTCTTAATGCCGCTGATCTTGTTGTGGGGGTTACCTCAGGTCTGGAAAAAGTTCCTTTGTTCTGGCCTAAATTAAAGGATGTACCAAAAGTA
>CAZLBE010000050.1:7138-8578 GCA_964557635.1 uncultured Desulfobacterales bacterium | reverse complement strand
CTATACTTCATACATGAATCTTAAAATATATCGGTACAGAATATAAGGCAAAACAAAAAAAACGCAACAAGAAAAACAAAAGCAGATAATTTATTATGTCCCAGCCATCATTTGTTTTTTTATATTCTTCTTGACAAAAAGCTATTTATTACTATACACCGATTTAAATTGGTACCTTATAAATCTATAATTTCTGTTCCATACACAACTTTAACTTTTTTTACCAAAAAAATTATCCTGGGCCTCACATGCTTGGAAAATGGAGGAAAAAATGAAAAAATTTACCGGCCTGTTAGCAGGCATATGTGTTTTATCATTGTCACTGTTACTTACCCTGACACCCGTTTACAGTGGAACTTCATCTGCCGGAGAAAAAATGTTAAATGTAGGGACAATCCAGCCCCTTTCAGGACCTGCAGCACCATGGGGCATTGGAACGGCAAGGGTAATGAACTTTTTTGCCGAGGACATAAATTCCAGGGGCGGTTTAAAAATTGGCAATGATATCTACAAAATAAAAACCTTTTCCTATGATGACAAGGCATCTCCTTCCGAAGCAGCTGCCTGCGCTGTCAAGCTTGTTACCCTTGACAAGGTGAAGTATATATTCGGCGGCGTTATTGCAGCAACGGGAATGGCAGAACTGCCCGTAACAGAGCCTAAAAAAGTTGTCACCACTTCATGCTGGTGGGGAAAAAAGATCTTAGGCCCCGACAAACCTTTCACTTTCAGGCAGACCGTATCGCAAAATGAGATAGCCCCTGCCATGTATGCATGGATAGCAAAAAATCATCCGGAATTGAAAACCATTGCACAGCTTAACCCCAATGATACCAGCGGGTGGGACACTGCAGATGCCATTAAAAAGGCTGCCGGTGCAAATGGCCTTAAAATGGTGGCAAATGAACTTTATAACCGCGGAACCAAGGATGTATATTCTTTTCTCACAAGAATACTTATGAAAAAGCCCGACCTTGTTGAACTCGGTGTCAGCACTCCGGGAGACGGTTCTCTCATTGTGAAACAACTATATGAACTGGGGTACAAAGGAAAAATTGCCTGGACCTGCGGAACCAATCCTTTTAAAATCATCCAGCTGTGCGGGGCAAAGGCCTCTGAAGGCATATGGTTCAGCTATGGTCAGAAACTGGAAGGCCCCAACAGTACTGCCGGCACCCGGGCGCTTGCGAAAAGATACAAGAAAAAATTTAAGGAAGCCCTTGCTCCTTTTCAGGTTACTGAATATGCCATGATGGAAATTTTCACCAATGCCATGGTCAAAGCCGGAACAATAGATACGGAGAAAGTGATAAAAGTCATAGAGAAGACCCATAAATTTAATACCATATTCGGCCCCATGGTACTGATTGGAAAACAGAAATATGGGATTGATCGTCAATTCGTACACCGCATGATGCTGGGTGTTGCAAAAAATGGCCG
>CAZLBE010000050.1:0-7038 GCA_964557635.1 uncultured Desulfobacterales bacterium | reverse complement strand
TCATACCTGCTGATGCAGGGCCTTTTTAACGGGCTGATGCTTGGAATGTTTTATGCGCTCATTGCACTTGGCTTGAGTTTGATTTTTGGTATTATGGGGATTGTCAACTTTGCCCATGGCGAGATGTATATGATCGGCGGCTATATTGCTTATTATTTTACAGGCCGGCTGGGTATGAATTTCTTTGTTGCACTTCTTGCAGCTATTTTGTTCGTGGGATTCATTGGCATAATACTTGAGAAAGGAATTTTCCGTCACCTTGCCAAACGTCCCAATATGGAGGTAACCTCTTTGATTGCAGCTCTTGGACTTGCCTGGATATTTCAAATATTGACTGTTATTTTTTTTGGAGAGCTTGATAAGAATGTCCCTGCAGCTTTCACTGGCATTATCAGAATAGCAGGAGTTACGTTTACAAGTCAGAGAATAGCTGCAATAAGTATCGGAGCTGTTTTAATTTTACTGCTGAACCTGTTTCTACTTCGTACAAAAACAGGTATGGCAATACGTGCTGTTTCACAGGAAGAGGAGGGAGCCGTCCTTCAGGGCGTGCAGGCAAACCGAATAAATGCGCTGTCCTTTGGAATCGGCTGCAGCCTTGCCGGTGCTGCCGGGGTTTTGATGTCGCCTATCTTCGGTATCAACCCATTCTCCGGCCACGGGGTAATCTTAAAAGCCTTTCTTGTTGTCATATTAGGTGGAATGGGAAGTATTCCGGGGGCTCTCCTCGGAGGCCTGGTTCTTGGCATAATAGAAAGTTTTGGCAATTTATTTTTCAGGATGCCCGTAGTAAGCGTTTTAACCTTTGTTATTATTCTTACGATCTTAATCTTTAAACCGGAAGGACTCATGGGGCGTGCATAAAAAAAGAAGACACACACATTACATCTATGCGGGCTTCATATTGTTTCTGTTAATTGTTCCGCTTCTTATAAAGGAAACATATTTCATACATATTTTCTGCCTCATCGGCATTAATATTATTTTTGCCTGCAGCATTCAGACGATATTGAATATTGGTGAACTGAATTTTGCCCAGGCTGGTTTCATGGGTATCGGCGCCTATGCAACGACTCTTTTTGTCATGAAACTTCATATTTCATTCTGGCTTGCCATGCCTGCAGCCGTTATCATAACGGCAATTGCATCACTGCCCATTGGATTTCTTACCTTAAGGTTTAAAGGTGCATATTTCCTTTTATTTACCTTTCTTTTTGCAGAACTGATCCGCATTGTGCTGAGTAACTTCTGGATCGATATTTTCGGTGGTATCCCGGGTTTGACCAATATCCCATCCCCTTCCATAAACATACCGGGATTTTTAAAAATAACTTTTAATTCAGATGTGCATTTTTACTATCTTATCGTTATTTTAACCCTTTTTACTGTCTTTTTTTTACGCAGGCTTGATAAATCCACCATGGGCATGGTGCTTAAAGCCATCGGTCAGTCAGATGTACTTGCAGAATCCGTGGGTATAAACTGCATGAAGTTCAAGGTGATGATCTGCGCTGTGGGATGCCTTTTTGCCGGCCTTGCAGGCAGTCTGTACGCTCCTTTTGTTGGCATTATCACCCCCTATGATTTTTCTATCAATGCGATTCTGCTGCCCATAGCGTATGTTGTCATCGGCGGTACTGAAAGCGTTTACGGACCTGTTACCGGCACCTTTATACTGATGATTTTATCCAATCTTTTTCTGCGGCAGCTTGGATTATATGAAATGCTCATCTATGGTCTGATAATTGTTTTTGTTATCAGATTTATGCCGGGAGGACTTATAAGTCTGTCATCAAGGTTTTCGTTTCTGCCAAATCGAATGGAAGGAACAAAGAGGTAAACATTCATGCCATTGTTCAAAGTAAAAAGCCTGACAAAGCATTTCGGAGGCCTTGCAGCAGTTGAGTCGTTAAGTTTCAGTATAAGTAAAGGTGAAATAACGGGGCTTATAGGGCCCAATGGTGCCGGAAAAACAACTGTTTTTAATATGATCAGCGGGGTATTTCCTCCCACAAAGGGCGAGATTGTATTTTTAAGTAAAAACATAACCCGATTGAAACCAAATAAAAGAGCTGCCATGGGAATTGCCAGAACTTTTCAGATCACAACCCTTTTCGATGAAATGACCGTAATGCAGAATGTTTTACTTGGTGGTTTTGAAAAATCAGGGGCAGGATTCTGGGAAATCATGTTAAATACCGGGTCAGCCCGTAACAGGGCAGCAGAAAACCAAAAAAATGCTGAAAAAATCATCGAATTTATGGGGCTGTCAGGACAGAAACACGAGCTTGCAAAGAATCTGCCCCATGGATTTCAAATGCGCCTTGAACTTGCAATTGCTCTTGCAGTAAAACCCTTACTACTGCTGCTTGATGAACCCTTAACCGGAATGAATCAGGAAGAGATTAAAATTATGCTGTACCATATAAAGGAAATCAGGAAACAAGGCTGTGCCATTTTACTGGTGGAGCATAATATGAGAGCGGTAACAAGCATATGTGACAGTATCGTTGTCCTGAATTTCGGCAAAAAAATTGCACAGGGCACACCGAGTGACATTATACAGAACAAAGAGGTTATAAGAGCTTATCTTGGTGATGAAGAATGATACTTAATGTAAAAAATATCTCTATCCATTACAAGAAGGCTGCAGCAGTGAGAAATGTTTCCTTCAAAGTTGAAAAGGGCAGCATCGTTACAATCATTGGTGCCAATGGAGCAGGCAAAACTACCATCTTAAAAGCTATCCTTGGCTTAAAAGATGTTACATCGGGAGAAATACTGTTCAGGGAACAAAAAATTCATGGCCTTGCCACCCACAGTATTGTTAAAATGGGAATCAGCCTGGTCCCTGAGGGAAGAAAACTTTTTCCGGAGATGAGCGTTTTAGAGAACATTCTCATGGGAGCATATCTTCAGAATGACCGTGAAAAAACAAAAAGAGAACTTAACCGGATATATGAATATTTTCCAGTTCTTAAAAAGAGGCAGCAACAGCGTGCCGGAAGCCTGAGCGGTGGTGAGCAGCAGATGCTTGCAATTGGACGGGCACTGATGTCAAAACCCTTACTGCTCTTGCTTGATGAGCCTTCAACTGGACTGGCACCATTGATTATTCAGCATCTTGGCGAGATAATTCATGTCATAAATAAAAACGGAGTCAGCATTCTCATTGTTGAACAGAATGCTAAAATAGCCCTTAAACTTGCACACATGGGATATGTTCTGGAAACGGGCAGTATTGTCCTGAAAGGCAAGACTGACATGCTCATGAAAAACGAAGCCGTAAAAAAAGCGTATTTAGGATCTTAAATTAACCATCCCCCCAGTTTCAGTGAAGGAGAATAAATCACAGCTTTTTTATAAGAAATAAAATATAACCCATTACTTTTATTTTATTTTTTGTCAGAATCTTTGATTCTTTGAGGTAAATCTGGGCCAATCCAGATCGGCCTCAGGACCGTTACAGAAAATTTGATTTGACAGATAAAAAAGGGTTCGATATAGATACCCGTGTGAAAAGATTTAATCAAACCTTTGGAAAATTAGGAAATGGAATACAAATTATTGGCAGCATTATGCCATTATCATTTTTATAATTTGTCAGAATCTTTGATTCTTAGAGGCTGTTGGATTTCGATCCAGCTCCGCCTCATGGCCGTTTTATGAAAGTCTATAATTTAAATTTAAAACAATCTCAAAAGGAGGATCGCTAAAATGTCAATGCTTGATAAATCCTGTAAAGGTTTCAACGAAGTCCTGGCCTCAAAGGCCCCTGTTCCGGGCGGAGGTGGAGCTGCTGCAATGGGAGGCGCCATTGGTATGGCCCTTTCCAACATGGTTGGAAATCTTACCGTGGGCAAAAAGAAATACGCCGATGTGGAAGAAGAGGTAAAAGATCTTCTTAAAAAAGGTGCCAAAATTATCGCTGAGCTGGAAAGTCTTGTTGACAAGGATGCTGAAGTTTTTGAGCCCCTGTCCAAGGCCTATGGACTGCCAAGAAGCACTCCTGAAGAAATTGAATTTAAGAAGAAAACAATGGAAGACTGCTGCAAAACTGCTTGCTCCGTCCCCATGGAAATTATGCGCAAAGCTTTTGCAGGTATTAAAATCCATGAAAGAATGGGGCAGATAGGCACAATGATAGCAATTTCCGATGTTGGCTGTGGTGTTGCATTTATGAAGGCCGCCCTTGTTTCAGGAAGTCTCAATGTTATTATCAACCTTAACGCAATAAAAGATCAGGCATTTGTCAAAGAGACAAGGGAAGAAATGAATGAACTCCTCAAAGAGGGTTCTAAAATTGCCGATGAGACCTTTGATCTTGTGGTTTCAAAATTGACAAAATAGGGAGATTACAAAATGGCAGAAGTATTAAAAGGAAAACCCGTAGCAGATTCAATCAAAGCGGAACTTACCAAAAAAGTTGAAGAACTCAAAAAAAAAGGCATCACACCTAAGCTTGGTATTATCAGAGTGGGTGCACGCCCCGATGATCTGTTTTATGAAGGCGGAGCAAAAAAAACATGTAAAGCCGTAGGAATGGATTCCGAAGTTTTTGAATATCCGGAAGACATAGATCAGGCAGCCTTTGAAAATGCTGTTAAAGAAGTAGGAGCAAAAAAAGATGTAAATGGAATACTGATGTTTTCCCCGCTTCCAAAAACTCTTGATGAAAGAAAAATCAGAACACTTATTCCAGTTGAAAAGGATGTTGACTGTCTGACAATAGGAGGGGCAGCCAAGGTTTTCACTGATGATCCAACGGGATTTCCACCCTGTACACCCAAGGCCTGCATGGAAATGCTTAATTTTTATAATATACCCATTAAGGGCAAAAAATGTGTTGTTGTGGGAAGATCTCTGGTAGTTGGAAAGCCCCTGGCAATGCTGCTTTTGAGGGAACACGGCACCGTGACCATCTGTCATTCAAGAACGGAAAATCTTCCCGATGTTTGTAAGGAAGCTGAAATCCTTGTAGCTGCAGTGGGCAGGGCAAAAATGATTAAGGGCAATTTTGTAAGCCCCGGCCAGATCGTCATTGATGTTGGCATCAATGCAGATCCTGACAATCCGGGCAAATATTGCGGAGACGTTGATTTTACAGAAGCAGAGCCCATTGTTGAAAAAATTTCGCCTGTACCTGCAGGTGTAGGCTCAGTTACCACATCTGTGCTGTGCAAACACACAATAATGGCATGTGAAATGCAGAATAAATAGCAATTTTATGTAAGGGCGGATTCCATATCCGCCCGTTATCGAGAACACGATTTCTAAACGGTCAAAGCTCAAACAAAAAAGGCGTTCAACAGAAATTATTCCGATTGAACGCCTTTTTTTATTTTTTCCAGGGATCCGGATTTCAAATATATGAAATCCGGATCTGCAGTGAAACTTATTACAAAAACTTAGAACAGACCCGTTACCTTGCCTGTTGCAGTATCCACATCAACGCGTCTGAATGCAGGGTTGGAACTTGTACCAGGCATCAGACTGATTGCTCCTGCGCATGGGCAGAGGAATTTAGCGCCGGAATAGATCAATACGTCACGAATGGGCAGTGTCCAGCCTTTTGGAACGCCCTTGATTGTTACATCGTGGGTGAGGCTGAGATGAGTTTTTACCATCATGGTTGCAAAATCATCATATTTCGGATCTGCTTCAAGCATTTTTGCCTTTGCTTCAGCTTCCGGTGACCATGAAACTCCGTCGGCACCGTAAACTTCCGTTGCAATTTTTTCCACACGATCCCTTAATTTCATTTCAAGGGGATAGAGGAATTCAAAATTGGTCTCTTCATCACAGGCTTCCTTAACAGCCTCTGCAAGTTCTATTGCGCCGTCACCACCGTTTTCCCAGTGAGTTGATTTTGCACAGCGTGCACCGGCAGCCTCGGCAGCCTTTCTAACCATTGCAATTTCAGCATCTGTATCTTCGTGGAAGCAATTGATGCAGACGACAGGATTGATACCTGATTTACGGATGGTATTAATATGGTGAACCATATTGCATAAACCTTTTTCCAGCAATCCGAGATTTTCCTTTTTATACTCTTCTGCAAGGGGAAGACCTGCAACAACTTTCGGTCCGCCACCGTGCATTTTAAGGGCACGGACAGTAGTTGTTAAAACAGATACATGGGGTTTCAAACCGCTGTTACGGCATTTTACGTTCCAGAATTTTTCAAATCCGATATCTGCACCGAATCCACTTTCCGTTACATGATAATCAAATAATTTCAAACCGACACGGTCAGCAATAATTGAAGACTGGCCAACTGCGATATTTGCAAATGGTCCTGCATGTACCATACAGGGCTGATATTCAGCAGTGCACATAAGTGTAGGATTAATTGTATTTCTCATCCATGCTGTCATGGCGCCGCCAACCTCAAGGTCACCGGTTGTAACTGGTTTACCGGCTTTGTCAAAGGCAACTGTTATCTCATCAAAGCGTTTTCTCATGTCTGCAAGATCTTTGATGATGGAAAGAATAGCCATAAGCTCAGAACCAACTGCGATACCAAACTTGGACTGCATGGTGAACCCGTCATAACGGCCGCCCATACCAATAACGATATTTCTCAGACTCTGGGCGCAGTAATCAATTATCCATCCAAGCTCAACCCTTGTGGGATCGATATTAAGACGGCGCATCTTTGTGAGCCTTTGCAACTGCTCATCGTTGTAATTACGTTCATGCTGCATGCGGGCGGTCAGGGCCACCATGGCAAGGTTGTGGGCATTCATGATATCATTGATATCGCCGGTCAGACCAAGAGAGAACTCAGTCATTGGAATAATAAGGGAATTACCACCGCCTGCAGCAGTTCCTTTGATATTCATGGTGGGTCCGCCTGAAGGCTGCCTTAAAGCACCGCCGACACTCATTCCAAGCTTCCCGAGACCTTCCATAAGACCGCACGCTGTAGTACTTTTACCTTCACCAAGAGGAGTCGGAGTAATAGCGGTTACCTCGATATATTTTCCATCGGGTTTGTCTTTCAGCCTGTCAATTATTTTCAAAAAATCAAGTTTG
>CAZLBE010000049.1:0-8579 GCA_964557635.1 uncultured Desulfobacterales bacterium | reverse complement strand
ACATCTGTTTTTTCCATTTTTTCAATGCCTCTCAAAATATTAAAGTACAAATATGTTTTTCCTGCATTCTGCTTGAATACAGAATTATGTAAAATACGCTTCATTAAAAAAAATGTAAAATCATAAATCCCGTTTAGATTCTTAACAGGATTTTTTATATGAAATAAAACGTAACCCATTACTTTTATATCATAATTTGTCAGAATCTTTGATTCTTTGAGGTAATCTGGGCCAAATCCAGATCCGCCTCATGGCGGTTATACAAAATTACCATGGAGCGCAGTTGAATTTACCCAGGAGTCAAAATGTTTAATACTTGACATATTCATATAAAAAGTATATTTGCCCTTAAGAATAATACAAAACAAATCAGCTATTAATGCGGAGAGATGACCGAGAGGCTGAAGGTGCACGCCTGGAAAGCGTGTGTGCTGTTACAGGTACCGAGGGTTCGAATCCCTCTCTCTCCGCCATTTTTTTCCATACCGGGCAAAATGTCATATCAAGTACTGTCACTGAAATACAGACCCCAGACTTTTGAAGAAGTGATTGGCCAGAGTCATGTAACCACAACCCTGACCAATGCGATTTTATCGAACAGAGTCGCCCATGCCATTCTTTTTGCAGGACCAAGGGGTACCGGTAAAACAAGTATTGCCAGAATCCTTGCAAAGGCAATGAACTGCGCTTCAGGACCTGTTCCCGTTCCATGCAATAAATGCAAATCCTGCACTGCAATCACTGCCGGTAATTCAGTGGATGTATTTGAAATTGACGGGGCATCCAACAACAGCGTTGATCAGGTCAGGGAACTACGCGGAAACATTACTTACCTGCCTTCCATGTCTCCCTTTAAGATCTATATTATAGATGAAGTTCACATGCTGAGCACTGCAGCCTTTAACGCTCTCTTAAAAACCCTTGAAGAACCGCCGGATCATGTTCTGTTTATATTTGCAACCACAGAGCCACATAAAATTCCGGTCACTATCCTGTCAAGATGCCAACGCCACGATCTTGGACGTATTTCTCTGTCAGAAATCGCAGATCAGCTGGAAAGCATCTGTAAAAAAGAAGGCTATACAATCCCCCGGGAAAGTATTGATATCATTGCATCCGAGGCTGACGGTTCCATGCGGGACTCCTTGAGCCTGCTTGACAGGGTTATGTCCAGCACAGGGGAAAAAAAGATAAGTCATGAAACTATTCTTTCAAATCTCGGTATCATTGACAAAAAAATCCTGTTTGATATTTCAAAGGCTGTTGTTGATTTAAATGGAGCTGCAATTCTGGACATGATCAACAAAGTTCATGATCTTGGTCTTGACCTTAAAAAATTTTATTCTGACATCATAAAACAGTTCAGAAACCTTGCTGTTATTAAAATTTGTAAGCAGAATACGCAATTTACAGAGATATCAGATGCCGACAGAGCAATAATGGAAAAAATGGTGAAGCCTCTGTCAAAGGGATACCTCACCGAAATTGTCAACATGCTGATAAAGGAAGAACAAACCATAAAATTTGCTTCCCATACAAAAATTGCCCTTGAAATGGCCATGCTCAACCTGCTGCAGATAAGAAAAGGAATTGACATTGATCATATCATTGCACAACTTGATTTTCTTGTTAAAAACAGTGTTGAAAATAAGAATTTCAACATGGATAACCAAGCTATGCAGGAACCGTCAGAAGCAGCAGCTAATAACATCCTGGTCGATAAAAGCAAACTGAAAGCAAAACAGGCAGACACAGAAAAATATCATGCAGATGAACATCTAATTTTAAACCATCATGAAAATGAGTCTGATAAAAATGAAAGACCTGAAATAAAATCTGCTGAAAATAAATATAATGACAGCCTGTCTGAAGAATATTCATATACTGAAAAGCAAACTGTAAAGAATAACTATGTAAGAGAAAAAAAGGATCAGAAACCTTACATAGAAAAAAACTGGGATAATTTTATAAAAGAAGTAAGAAAGGATTTTCCATTTGTGGCAGTGGCTTTATCCAAAGCCCGATTAAAAGAAATTACAGAAACCGAGATGGTCATTGAGGGCAGCTTAAGACAAAAGGATTTAACAAGAATTCAGTCAAGAACGGAGGAATTAAAACAGGCAGCAGAAAGTTTCTTTAATAAAAAACTCTCGATAAAGATACTTAATCCGCCTTCCCCGGTTAAACTTTCTGAACCGGCTGACACAAAAAAAGAAGAAACACCGGCACAGGCAAGGAAAAAAATTTTAAACCATCCCCTTGTTGCCGAAGCAATTAAAATGTTCAATGGAAGCGTGGTTGATATAAAAACACAATCATAACGGCCATGGGGTAATTTTTTATAAAAAATAAAACGTAACACATTACTTTTATTGGCTCCGCGCCTTCGGCCCATTTTTTGTCAGAATCTTTGATTCTTTGAGGCAAATCTGGGCCAATCCAGATCGGCCTCATGGCCGTTATAAACAAAAATATAAGGAAATTAAAATGAAAAATATGGGTAATATGGGGTCAATGATGAAACAGGCCCAGAAATTACAGAAGAAAATGCTGAAAATGCAGGAAGAACTCAAAACAAAAACAGTGGAAGCAACCGCTGGAGGAGGCATGGTAAAAGTTATTGCAAACGGGGGTCAAAAAATTGAATCCATTGCAATTGAAAAAGAGGTTGTTGACCCTGAAGATATTGAAATGCTTGAAGATCTCGTCATGGCTGCAGTAAATGATGCTTTAAATAAATCCCAGGAGATGGTATCATCCCAGATGAACAAACTCACCGGCGGAATGAATATTCCAGGCCTTACATAAAAATAAATGAACCATTATCCCGAATCAATTATCAAACTGATAAAAAGTTTTTCCCGGCTTCCCGGAATAGGCAGGAAAACAGGTGAACGCCTCGCACTTTACCTGTTGCACGCTCCATATGCCGAGGCAGAAGCCCTGGCAGCAAACATTCTTGAACTTAAGGCAAAGGTAAAACTATGCTCAATATGCTTTGCCTTAAGTGACAGGGAAAAATGCAGAATATGCAGTGATCCCGCAAGGAACAGATCTGTTATCTGTGTGGTTGAAAACCCTGCAGATATGGCTGCCATTGAAAAATCAGGTTCATATTCAGGTCTTTACCATATATTGGGAGGAGCGCTTTCTCCAATGGACGGAATAGGTCCCGATGAAATACGATTAAAAGAGCTGTTATTCAGGGCAAAATCTGCTGAAGTAAAAGAGATAATTATTGCCACAGGAACAGATGTTGAAGGTGAAGCTACTGCGTCCTATATTTCCGACAGCCTTAAAAACACAGGAGTAAAAATAACAAGAATTGCATCTGGTGTTCCAATGGGAGGCGATCTGCAATACGTTGATCAGGTAACTCTGCAAAGGGCAATGGAGGGAAGGCATGGATTCTGAATTCAATACAGGCGATGATATTTTTCAATGCCAGCAATGCGGGGAGTGCTGCACAGGATTCGGCGGCACCTATGTCACTGATAAGGATATAGAAAAAATTGCAGGGTATATCAATATTGAAACTGAAAAATTTATTTCAAAATTCTGCGACCTGTCAGGCACAAGGTATGTCCTGTCACAGGGTGAAAATGAAAAATGCATATTTTTTGACATGGAAAAACAGTGCACCATACATCCTGTAAAACCTTACATGTGCAGGGCATGGCCATTTATACAGGCTGTTGTTAAACACCCTGAAAACTGGAACGCCATGGCAAGTGCATGTCCGGGAATGAAAAAGGATATTCCTGAAAAAATTTTAAAAAAAATAGTATCGGAAGAATTAAAAAAACTCAGTAAAGAATAAAGTTATCCGTTGTCAGTTGTCAGTTGTCAATTATTTTCCCGTTTTCATGCCGGCAAAAGAACGGGCGATACTGTCTCTTTCGTAAACAATTTCTACCCTCCTGTTTTTTGCCCTGCCCTTTGCCGTATCATTGGTAGCAATGGGATGGTATTGAGCATAGCCTTCTGCAGAAATCAATTCAGGATTAACGCCCTGTTTTATGAGCAGTCGTGCAACAACACATGCCCTTGCAGCGGAAAGCTCCCAGTTTGTAGGATATTGTCTGCTGTGTACAGGAAAATTATCAGTAAACCCCTTTACTTTGACATGGTAAGCAAGTTGAGACAAAACCGTTGCAACCTTCCTTAAAATCTCATCTCCTCTTTCGGAAAGTACAGCTTCCCCCCTTGGAAACAAAAGCATATTTGACATAGTTATCACAACTCCGTCATCACTTTTGCTTACACTGACAAGTCCTCCAAGCTTGTTAAACAGGACCAGTTCCTTTACCTGACTTACAATATCATTCATCTCCTTTTTGATCATTCCGCCGAGTTCGTCAAGCTGTGGTTTTTCTTCCTTGCTTGCAGAGGGTACCGCATGCATCATAAGACCTTCCCTTGTTCCGGCTTCAGGCACAGCCTGTGTGCCAAGGGCGCTGCGCAGGGAATCTACAACTTCCTTAAATGTCTCCTGCTGGGTTGAACTCATTGCAAACAAAAGTACAAAAAGACACATGAGCAGGGTGACAAGATCCGAGAATGTGCACATCCATTCGGGAGCACCTCCCTTGCATTCCTCACATTCCGCTGCAGGAGCTGTCAAAACCGGTGCTTCCTCTTCTTCTCTGTTCTCTTCAGCCATTTTTATCTGCCTTTTAAATGTTTACTTTGCCTTTTATCCTTCTTTAGCTTCTTTTTTATTATCACCAAGATACACATTGAGTTTGTCTTCCATAAGTCTCGGGTGTTCGCCCTCTCTTATGGATACCACACCTTCATAAATTATATTCATATTTGAAATTTCTTCTTCACTTCTTATCTTTAATTTATCAGCCATGGGAATAAAAAAAAGGTTTGCCATAATAGCCCCATAAAACGTAGTGATCATTGCAACGGCCATTTTAGGACCAATTGTTGAAGGATCATCAAGGTTTGCCAGCATCTGTACAAGGCCTATAAGAGTTCCCACCATCCCAAAGGCCGGGGCATATGAGCCCATGCTTGAAAGCAAAGCAATTCCAGTTTTATGCTGCTCGCTTGTAAGGAACATTTTTTTCTGCATTATTGCTGCTATATCAACTGTTTTTACCCCATCAACAGTCATCTGCAAAGCCTTTGCAAGATAAGGATCATTTGTATTTTTAATATCACCTTCAATGGACAAAAGCCCTCCTTTTCTCGCTTTATTTGATATTTCAACAAGATTTGCAATAATATTTTCAGGTTTTTCAATCTTAAACATAAAAACCTTCATGGTAACCTTAAAAATACTTAACACATCGTTTAGAGGGAATCCAATCATCGTTGCCGCAAGGCTCCCCCCGACAACAATTACTACAGAAGGCAGATTCCAGAAAAGCATGAGACTGCTTCCAAGAAGAATCCCCATCGCAACAAACCCCAGACCTGAAACAACCCCTATAATTGAAGATAAATCCATATTATTCCGCCTTTATGATAACAGTTTCCTCCACAGGATACGCCATATTGTATTTTACCACCATTTTGATGGACTCCTCAGTTAGAACAGTTCCTGCTGAAACAAGTTTGGTACCGGTTGCTGTAAACAGACCGGCACATGTTTTCATACCGGGTTTAAGCTGATAAAGTCCAACCTCCCGGACTTTTTCACGGCTTTTATTTAAGCAGATTACAACATATCTTTCAAGAAAATTAACAACATTGGGATCAAGCCGTTCTCCTGCACACTCTTCAAGTTTTGAAAGAATTTCATCAGCAGATGTTCCAGAAGATTTGCTTAAAAGATCATCTAACAGATCAGCCCCTGCAAGTATCCTTGACAGCAGGGGGATATATCTGCGTTTCAAGCCGTCAGGAGTTCCGGAGCCATCAACATTTTCGTTAAGATATCTTATAATTTCCGCAATTTTCTTAAAGCCTGTACACTCAACAAGGAGATCTGCTCCGAACATAGGAACCTTTTCAAAAAGATCTTTCTCGTATTCAGACAAAGAGGATGCCTCTTTTAAAAATATAGAATCCGGAATAAAAAGCATTCCCAGCTCATGTAGCATTCCGGCTTTTCCTATTGTTTCAATATCATTTTTTTTAACGCCAAGGCCTTTTGCAACAAAAGCGGCTATATCTGCAACCCTTCTTGAATGCCCCTTGTTCTTTTCATTCCTTGATTCGATCATCCTGATTAAAAAAGATTCCATCCACTCTACATTGTCATGAAAGCGGATGTCAAGTTCACGGAGCTGTTTCTTAAGCCTGTCTCTTTCCATACTCATTATATTGATCTGTTTTAAGGAGTTATGAAGGATATTTTTTTCTTCAAAAAAAGCCTTTCTGATTTTAGCAAGCTGTGTTCTAAGTTTCTCAATATGCTCAAAAGCTTTGACAATTTTCTTCTTCTGCCATAAAAATTTCTGATGTAACTCTATATTTTGCAGATATACCTGCATTTTTATCCGAAATTCACTAAATAACAGAGGCATGGTTAAAAAATCATCAAAGCCCTGTTCCAAAACAGCCGCTCTTACTGCAGCATCGGGATATGATGAAAACATGACAATAACCGCAGGTTTTAATTTTATCTTTTTATCTATAATCCTAAACAACAGCTCATGCATATCCCGATTATCATCAGTAAACCGTTCATTTTCCAAGGTCTCAGATAGAAAATGATAGTCAATAATAACAACATCCGGTTTAAAAGATTTAATGATATCAATACCTTCAGAAAAATTATAAGTAGTTTTTATCTTCCATGTTTCCTCATCGGAAAACATTTTCATAAAATCATTAGATTTTGACTTATGTATATAAACCAGTCTTGATCTCTGCTTAATTCCATGTTTGTTCATAATTTTTCCCATGATTGTCATTTATTCTTTCTTTTGATATGAATGCTGCTAAAAAAATGTGATGGCAAAAGCCTCGGGCAGCCATTTTTGCACCGTCAATATCAACAGATATCATTCTTGATAATGTAAAGGCAATAATGGCTGTCATAAATGAATGTTCAGCAACACTTTCTCCGCCTGAACCAAGAAAAGGATATCCGGCTCCTGGCAATTCCTTAAGTGTTTTCGCTTCAAAAAGAAAGTCCGCAATTCTGTCCATAAAATTTTTTCCCGTTTTTTGTTTGTATATCTTGACATTCTATTAAACAAAATGTTTATTAAACAGGAGTTTAAATAAATGTCAAGAATCAGATAATTTATTTAGTTTAAAACGATTTTAAAACCAAAATTAATAAAGCAGCGATAAGTTACAATCTATTTCTTATAACGGCCATGAGGCCGATCTGGATTTGGCTCAGATTGCCTCAAAGAATCAAAGATTCTGACAAATTATGGGCCGAAGGCGCGGAGCCAATAAAAGTAACGGGTTACGTTTTATTTCATATAAAACTGCTTTGTTCCAAAGGAGGAATACATTGGATATATACAAAAAACAGATAACAATAATTATAACTTTCCTGCTGTTATTGTGTTTTATATCGGTAAGTAACAATTATGCAGTTCAAAAAAACCAGGATTCGATTCATGACAAATCCTATTTTTATTATACAATCAAAAAAGGGGACACTTTATGGACCCTGTCCCAAAAATTCTACAATTCCAACTGGGTATGGCCGGGGTTGTGGGGAATTAACGGAAAAATCAAAAATCCTCACCTTATCTATCCCGGAGAAAAAATAAAAATTTTTTTAAAGAAAACTCTTAAACAACCTTCGGTAAAATATGTCAAAAAATTACCAAAGAGTTCAGACCATAAAATTATGCCCACATTTTACTTTCCGGGCATGGACAGTCTGGGATTTATAAAAAAAAGAGCGCTTAAACCACTTGGCCAGGTCATAAAATCAAGGAATAATAAAATGATCATGTCCCAGTCAGATATTATTTATATTGAGCAGCTCCAAAATAAAACCCTGATTCCGGGTAAAATGTACACAGTCTTTTCCACAGAAAAAATAAATTTTAAAGACCATGGTAAAAAAATTAAAGGGATAGAGCATCTAATAAAAGGGGATATAAAAATACTTGAAAACAACGGACAATACGTTACTGCAAAAATTATCAAATCCTTTCACTATATCTCAGAAGGAGATTTGATAATGAACTATAAAGAAAAAAACCGTGACATAAAAATAAAAAATTCTGTGAAAGATATGAATGCAGAGATAATCTGCTCCGAGAACAAAAACAGCCTTATCAGCGAAAACAACATAGCATTTATCAATAAAGGAAGTCTTGACAGAATAACACCCGGACAGATTTACAGTATTTTTGAAAACCAGTCCCCAAAAAAATCAAAAATATCCGGAAAAACAATAAGATTCGCCCCTTTAAAAATCGGCAGATTAATTGTGCTTCACACAGAAAAAACAGCTTCTACTGTTCTAATACTATCTGCACAAAGGGCTATAAGACTTGGATACTGGATACATTGTTCATTCAGGAACTGAAGGGCAAAAACATACTCATGCTATTGTGAAGGCCAAAATGGACGAAGATAATAGTGCTGACCGAATATTTGTAAATATTCGGCTTATAATGTAAATGTTTGGAGAGTGCCTCATATTC
>CAZLBE010000048.1:0-8592 GCA_964557635.1 uncultured Desulfobacterales bacterium | reverse complement strand
CTGCCAGAGGCCTCTTTTTTCAAGCCGAGTCTTGGAAAAAACTTAGGACGCTTACTCCGAGAGTAGTTACAGTAAAAAAGCCAAAAAAAAAGGATCCAGCGATTAGCTGAATCCTTGAATTTACATCATAATGGCGGGAGCGACGAGACTCGAACTCGCGACCTCCTGCGTGACAGGCAGGCGTTCTAACCAGAGCTGAACTACGCCCCCGCAAAAAACTAACAAAAAAGGAGGATGGTGGGCGAAACAGGGCTCGAACCTGTGACTTCAACCTTGTAAGGGTTGCACTCTCCCAGCTGAGTTATTCGCCCCTCCAAAACGTGACAGTATTTACCAATATAAGCAGATCATGTCAAGCACAAAAATCAAATCATGTATCTTTTTTTTCTTTTTCCTGTGATACAAGTGCCAGATCAAGCACCTCATTCATCTCTTCAACAAGAATAATTTTAATCTGTTTTTGAATAAAGGCTGGAATTTCTTTTATATCCTTTTCATTATCCTTTGAAATTATAACCCTTGTGATACCACTGGCATGGGCTGCAAGAAGTTTTTCCTTTAGCCCTCCAACGGGAAGGACCCGGCCGCGCAGGGTGATTTCACCTGTCATGGCTGTTTTTCTGTCAACTGGCCTGTCCGTTAAAGCTGATACCAGAGCCGTGCACATTGTAATTCCGGCAGATGGGCCGTCCTTTGGGATTGCACCCTCCGGCACATGAATATGGATATCAAGATCCTTGTAAAAATCATCCCTTATTTTCAAATCTTTGCTTCTTGACCTTACATAGCTCACTGCAGCACTTGCCGATTCCTTCATCACATCACCAAGCATACCTGTAACAGACACATGGCCTTTACCCGGCATGGTAACGGTTTCAATGGTAAGAAGTACCCCCCCGGCCTGTGTCCATGCAAGTCCGTTTACTATGCCGATCCTGTCATTTTTTTCAAGCATATTATTTCTGAATCGGGGCTGGCCAAGATATTTCTGAAGGGATCTTACACTTATGGTGTGCTGTTTTCTTTTTTTGGTCTGGACAATCTGCCTTGCAATTTTCCTTAAAATGGAAGAAATTTCACGTTCAAGATTTCTTACCCCGGCTTCCCTTGTATATTCCCTGATTATTGCAAACACGGTATTTTTTGAAAATGAAACATCTGTACCATCAAGGCCGTTCTGCTTTAACTGCTTGGGAATTAAAAATCCTGCTGCAATTTTTTCCTTTTCCTGTTCAGTGTAACCCGGAATATGGATTATTTCCATCCTGTCCTGCAGGGGAGCAGGAATTTCATGCAGGGTATTTGCCGTTGTAATAAAAAGAATATCGGAAAGATCATAATCAATGTCAAGATAGTGATCGTTAAAAGTTATGTTCTGCTCAGGGTCAAGCACTTCAAGAAGGGCAGACGAAGGATCTCCCCTGAAATCCATGCTCATCTTATCCACCTCGTCAAGGCAGAAAACAGGATTGTTGTAGCCTGTTTTTTTTATTGCCTGAATAATTTTTCCCGGCATGGCGCCTATATAGGTTCTCCTGTGACCCCTTATTTCAGCTTCATCTCTTACCCCTCCAAGGGAAATTCTTGCAAAGCCTCTCCCCGTTGCCCTGGCAACGGACATTGCAAGGGAGGTTTTCCCAACTCCGGGAGGTCCCACAAGGCAGAGGATTGACCCTTTTACCTTCTTTACAAGAATCTGGACGGCAAGGTACTCAAGAATCCTTTCCTTTGGTTTTTCAAGGCCGTAATGATCCTGGTTTAAAATTTTCTCCGCTTCATCAAGATTTATATTTGTTCTTGTTTTTCTAAACCAGGGAAGGCTGATCAACCATTCAATATAATTTCTTACAACAGTTGCTTCAGCCGACATGGGCGGCATCATTTTAAGCTTTTCAAATTCCTTGCGTGCAACGCCTGCAGCCTCTTTGGACATTCTTTTACGTTTGATCTGATTTTCAAGGGACTTAAGTTCAGGCTGGGTATCTTCCTCATCACCCATCTCTTTTTTAATTGCCCGCATCTGCTCATTGAGATAGTGTTTTTTCTGAAGCTTTTCCATTTGTTTTTTTACCCTGCCCTTGATTTTCTGGGACATGGCAAAAACTTCGGTTTCCTCTTCAATGAGCTTTAAAAGCAGGACAAATCTTTCTTCAAGGTCACCGGTTTCGAGGAGCTTCTGCTTGCCGGACAATTTAAACGGCATTTGGGCTGCAATGGTATCAATAAGTTTTGAAGGATCAAGGGTAAGCGCTGAAAGATTTTTTAGAAGACTGTTTGAAACAGAACCTGAAACCTTTGCGTAATTTCCAAATGCTTCAATGATAACCCTTATGGCAGCTTCAGTTGCAAATTTTTCCATGGGCTGATCCAAGACATGTGAATATTCAACAGCTACATATCCTTCATCAGTTTCCTTAATGTTCATTATCCTGCCACGGGAAGATCCTTCCACAAGTGCTTTAACAGTACCATCAGGCAGACGGAGAAGCTGTGTGATCTTTGCTTCGGTGCCAACATGATAAATATCTGTGACCTTTGGTTTGAGTATCTCAGGATCATTCTGCGTTACAAGAAAGATTTTCTTATCATCGGAAAGAGCCCTTGTAAGCGCCTTAATTGAACTGCTTCTCCCAACAAAAACAGGTGTTATCATGTGTGGAAACAACACCATATCCCTTAAAGGAACAAGGGGGAGAACCTGTTTTTTATTTTCAATTTCATCCGATTTCTGATTATCATCATCATTGTCGGATGTGAAAAATTTAGAAAGATTTATCATTTAAGATCATGCCTGTTTTTTTGTCTGATTAAACAAAAGGATTGGTTCTTCATGTCTGAGTACAACATCCTCTTCAATAACACACTCACTTACATTTTCAATTGAAGGAATTTCATACATGATCTCAAGCATCGTCTCTTCCATGATGGCCCTTAAACCCCTTGCACCGGATTTACGCTTCACAGCTTCTTTCGCCATTGCAGTGAGAGCTTCATCGGTAAATTTTAGTTTTATACCCTCAAAATCAAATAAACGCTTATACTGTTTAACAAGGGCATTTTTGGGCTCTGTTAAAATTCTTATAAGGGAAGATTCATTTAATTCACTTAAAGATGTAACAATGGGAAGCCTTCCGAGAAATTCAGGAATCAGACCAAATTTTATGAGATCCTCTGGCTTAAGCTGTTCAAGAAGCTCTCCTATTTTTTTCTCACGCCTGTTTGAGACCTTTGCGCCAAATCCCATGGTATTACTGCTGATTCTTCTCTGAACAACCTTTTCAATACCTGTAAATGTCCCGCCGCATATAAAAAGTATATTTGTGGTATCCACCTTTACAAAATCCTGCTGGGGGTGTTTTCTCCCGCCCTTTGGAGGTATGCTTGCAATGGTTCCCTCAATGATCTTTAAAAGAGCCTGCTGCACGCCCTCACCTGAAACATCACGTGTAATGGACGGATTATCGCCCCTCTGGGATATTTTATCAATTTCATCTATGTAGATGATACCCCTCTGGGCTTTTTCAATATCATAGTCAGCGTTCTGGACAAGGGAAAGAATTATGTTTTCAACATCTTCACCTACGTAGCCTGCCTCTGTAAGTGTTGTTGCATCTGCGAGTGCAAACGGCACATCAAGAAAACGAGCCAGGGTCTGGGCAAGTAATGTTTTCCCGCATCCCGTTGGCCCTATGAGCAGGATATTACTCTTCTGAATTTCCACATCATCTTTTTTTGTCTCGGCATCAAGACGTTTATAATGATTATAAACAGCAACGGACAGAACTTTTTTTGCCCTGTCCTGCTCAATGACGTAGGAATCCAGAACTTCTTTTATCTCTTTTGGAACAAGAAAGCTCTGTATATCTGTCTCATTTTCGAGTTTATCTTTTTCCTCATCTTCAATAATTTCTTCACAAAGGGCCACGCATTCATTGCATATATATACACTTGGCCCTGCAATGAGTTTTTTTACTTCCTTCTGGGTTTTTCCGCAGAATGAACAAAAGAGCTGATCCTTGTCATCGTTGTTTGAACTCATATTATTCTTCCTCTACGCTTTTGACTTTTTCAACATCTTTTCTGTCAGTCACCACGTGATCAATAATTCCGTAATCCATGGCTTCTGTTGCTGACATGAAAAAATCGCGGTCAGTATCATCGGCAATTTTTTCAAGTTTCTGGCCTGTATGAAAGGACAGAATCTGATTTAAAGATTCCTTCATCCTTAAAATTTCCGTTGCCTGTATTTTAATATCCGAGGCCTGGCCCTGGGCACCGCCAAGTGGCTGATGAATCATAATCCTGGAATTGGGAAGGGAAAAACGCTTTCCCTTGGCCCCCACACTTAAAAGAAGTGCTCCCATGCTTGCAGCCTGGCCTATACATACCGTTGAAACATCAGGTTTAATATACTGCATTGTATCGTATACGGCAAGCCCTGCAGTAACAACACCACCTGGTGAATTTATATAAAAATTAATATCCTTTTCAGGGTCTTCCGATTCAAGAAAGAGAAGCTGTGCAACGATAAGGTTGGCAATTTCATCATTCATGGCTGATCCTAAAAAAATTATTCTGTCCTTTAAAAGCCGGGAATAAATATCATATGCACGCTCTCCCCTGTTGCTCTGTTCAACAACCATTGGAATTAGAGGCACTATTATCTCCTTATTTTTTTAATTTTTTGTTTTTAATACTCGATTATCAAATTTTTTAATTCAAAATTTTTCTAAACGGGGGTCATAAAGCCTGACCTTTAACAGGCTGATCTTACTCTACAGTTTCTGCAGCTTCATTTTTTTCCGTATCTTCCACAGATGCATAGGTCTCAGATGCCTCAGGTTCAGTACCAGAAGGTTCAGGTGCAGTCTCAGATGCCTCAGGTGCAGTCTCAGATGGTTCAGGTGCAGTTTCCGGTTCAACTTCAGTGATGTTTCCATTGTCCATTATCATTTTTATCACTTTTCTTTCAAGCTGCACCTGCTTGTAAAATCCGAACTGCTGCTCATTTGCCTTGAACATGCCCTTTATGGCATCTGCTGTTGCACCCATGTGAAGAGCTGTTTCTTCAAAAGAATGCTCCAGTTCCTCTTCGGTTAATTCAATATTTTCCTGATCAACAATTTTTTCAAGGATCAAATGACGTTTTGCAAGTTTCTCTGCAACATCACGATATTTATTCTTTAGAAAATCAGGGCTCAAGCCTGCATCCTGCAGTGAAACATTGTTCTGTGCATATGCCTGCTCAGCTTCAGCAACAATGGCGTTCAGCTCAGCTTCAACAAGGGCATCGGGAACCTCAAATTTATATTTTTCAGCAAAGGATTCAAAAACCTGTTCATCCATTTCCTGTTGAATTCTCTTGTCATAGCCCTGTTGAAGATTTGTACGGATTTTAGTTTTAAGATCTTCAAGATCTTTAATATCACCACCTAAATCACTAACAAGATCATCATCAACAGGAGGCAGTATTTCCTCCTGAATTTCCTTTAAAGTCACTTTATATGTAATTGTTTTACCGGCAAGTTCGGTATTTGGAGCATCACTTGCATAAACAACATCAATTTCCAGTTCCTGCTGCGGAATCGTTCCAATGAGTTTTTCCGTAAATTCTTTTGGCATGGTGTCGCTGCCGATTGCCATGACATAATTTTCAATTTTTGGCGTTTTATCAAATGGTTTGCCATCAACAAATCCCTGATAATCTATCAGGGCAAAATCATCTTCTTTTACAGGACGTTCCTCTTTTACAGTCTCTTTTTTTGCCATGGATTTTCTTATCATCTGAATCTGGGCTTCAATCTCATCTTCACTGATTTTATGCATGGTTTTTTTGATATCAACACCTTTGAACTCAATATCATCAATTTCAGGTTTAACTTCAAAGGTGATATCAAAAACATAAGGATTTTCAAGTTCAAGTTCAGGAGGATCAACCTGTGGGCCGCCAACAATTTTAAAATCATTATCTTCCAAAACTTCTGAAAATGACTCCTGAATCAAACGTGGTACTATATCTGCGTGAACATCTTTTTTAAATTTAGCTTCCAAAACTTTACGTGGAGCCTTACCTTTTCTAAAGCCCTTTATAACAGCTGTTTTTCTCAGCTCACTATAGGCTTTATCTAGTTCCTTTTTTACATCTACCCAGGGGATCTCTACATGAATATTTTTCTTTACGCTGCTCTTATCCTCAATATTTACCTGCATCATTTTCCTTCCTGTACAAAAAACTTTTAAAAATAATATCATTTCTCCATTCGGGGAAAAAAATTATTATTCCTTAAAGCAATTTGTAAAATAATAAATAAAATAAATAGGTTGCAGGACAAGAAACAAGAGACAAAAAACATGATACATGATACATGAAACAAAACACATGATACCGTTAATTGTCACCTGAATTAAGTGTCACTTTACAACCCTGAAAACCAAACCTGTCATGCTTTAAATAAAGTGTATTAAGCTAATCTTTAAATGTGCAGGTGTCAAGAAAATTGAAAAATTTCATGCAAACGGCCATGAGCCGACAAAAGTATACTTATAACTGCCGCTCAATTTTCCATATGTCACGTGCATATTCCATAATGGTTCTGTCACTTGAAAACCAGCCGGTGCGTGCCGTATTGAGAATGGCTTTTGCATTCCACTGATCTTTTTTCATATAATCTTCCCCGATTTTTGCCTGGGTTTCAATATATGAATTAAAATCAGCCATGTGAAAATAATAATCCCCTTTTTCTACCAGGTTCTCATACAAAGGATGAAAAATACCCGGTTCTTTTTTACAGAATAGGTCAGAATTCAATGCATCCATGACACGCTTCAGATAAGCATTTTTATCCATATAATCATGGGGATTATAGTTGTTTCTCATGACTTCTATCTCTTTTACCTCAAGACCGAATATGTAAATATTTTCCCTGCCGACCCTGTCAGCTATTTCAATATTGGCACCATCAAGGGTTCCAAGGGTAAGCGCTCCGTTCATTGCAAATTTCATATTACCCGTTCCGGATGCTTCCATGCCTGCCGTTGAAATCTGTTCACTGACGTTTGCCGCAGGAATTATTTTTTCAGCAAGGGAAACCCGGTAATCCGGAATAAATGCAACTTTAAGCCATTTATTAACAACAGGATCATTGTTTACAACTTCTGCAATTCCATGGATTAAGCGTATTATAAGCTTTGCCGCAAAATATCCGGGAGCCGCTTTCCCGGCAAATATAAATGTTTTAGGACAGGCAGGTTCAATGCCATCCTCTTTTATAAGAAAATAGGTGTGGATAATATTCATTATGTTCAAAAGCTGACGTTTGTACTCATGGATCCGTTTTGCATGGATATCAAAAATGGACTCGGGATCAACATCAACATAGGATTTCTGTTTTATCACCTTTGCAAGGCGTATTTTATTTTCCCTTTTGATCATGGAAAATTTTATTAGAAATTCTTTATCCTTACAAAAAGGTTCAATGGCTTTTATCTCTTCAAGATCGGAAATCCATTTGTCCCCAATGGCATCACATATAAGTTCTGCAAGGCGTGGATTTGCAGAAACGATCCACCTTCTCTGGGTCACCCCGTTGGTTTTATTATTAAATTTATCCGGCCACAGCTCATAAAAATCCGGCACAAGTTTTGTTTTTACAAGTTCAGAATGAATCTGCGCAACCCCATTAACCGAATGGCTTCCTATGATTGCAAGATTGGCCATCCTTACCTGTTTCACATCTCCTTCCTCAACAATGGACATTCCTGCAATTTTATTTTTGTCATCGGGATATTTTTCTTGAAGAATTTTAAGGAAACGGCTGTTTATTTCATATATGATCTGAAGATGCCTTGGCACCACTTTTTCAACAATGGAAAGGGGCCATTTTTCGAGTGCTTCGGGCATTAAAGTATGATTTGTATAACCAAGGGTTTTTGTTGTAATATCCCATGCCTTATCCCATTCAAGGCCATGCTCGTCAATTAAGGCGCGCATCAGCTCTGCCACGGTAAGTGCCGGATGTGTATCGTTGAGCTGGATGGCAACTTTTTTATGGAACAAATCAAAATTATCATGGGACTTAAGATATATATCTATGATATCGTGAACTGAGCAGGCAACAAGGAAATACTCCTGAACAAGGCGTAGTTCTTTGCCAGCCTCCTTTGAATCGGACGGATAGAGAATTTTAGATATACTTTCAGATTCAATTTTGTCCCTTACAGCCCTGAAATAATCACCGTCATTAAAAATCTGCATATCAAAATTTTCAGATGCCAATGCTGAAAAAAGCCGCAGATAATTGACTGTTCTGCCCCCGTATCCTGCTATGGGGATATCATGAGATATTCCCACAATAAGTTTCCAGTCAGTCCACATGGGATTGTACTCCCCGTTGATATCCTTTGTATCTTCAATTCTGCCGTAAACAGGTATCATACATTTTTTTCCTGACCGGCCTATGAGCCATGGGGAAGACCTGTTTGGCCAGAAATCAGGATTTTCACGCTGATATCCGCCTATTATACTCTGCCTGAATAATCCGTAATCGTAGTTTATTCCATAGCCGAATCCCGGCATGTCAAGACTTGCAATGG
>CAZLBE010000047.1:0-8708 GCA_964557635.1 uncultured Desulfobacterales bacterium | reverse complement strand
CTGAAATTCACGCCATGTGTTTTTTTTTGAATTCAAATACAATGTTTTAACTCTTTTGTTTTGATTTTGTACTGGTTTATTTTTGTATTCCCCTGGTTTTAATTGTGTCAGTGTCAATTCTTGGAAATAGGATTGGCGGTTTTTCAAGTTTTTTATTATTTGAGAGCTGATGCCAGGGCATAATTTCATTTAATGTATAAAAATCAATTTCTGCATCATTGTCTCTGCTGTTTTTTTCTTTTTCAATACCAAGCAGTTTTTGCATTTTAAAAGCAGTTTCAGGCATTACAGGATATATAAGACAGGAAACGACTCTTAAGCCTTCAAGGAGATTATAAATCACGGTCTCAAGAGTTTTTTCCTGTGACTTTTCCTTTGCAAGTGCCCAGGGGGCATTACTATCAATGTACTTGTTCATTATACTTATAAAATTCCAGACAGCGGTCAGCCCTTTGTGAAACATGGTGATTTTCATGGCCTTTTCATACTCTTTTATGGCTGTGTCTGCATCTTTTTCAAGTGAAAGAGCTTTTTCTTTTTCTATCTGTTTATCAGGCTGCGGGATATTACCTTTGAAATATTTAAAGTTCATTGAAAGAACCCTTGAAAAAAGGTTACCAAGGTCATTGGCAAGATCTGAATTTATCCTTTGAACAATGGTATCTTCCGTAAAATTAGCGTCCAGGCCAAACACCATCTCCCGCATTAGAAAGTACCTGAAAGGGTCAACTCCGTAAATATCGGATACTTCGACCGGATCAGTTACATTGCCAATACTTTTTGACATTTTAGTTCCTGCAACATTCCAGAAACCATGTACATTGAGACTTTCGTATAGATCTATGCCGGCTGCTTTCAGCATGATTGGCCAGTAGATTCCATGGGGTTTTATTATATCCTTGGCAACAAAATGCCTTGTATTGGGCCAGAATTTTTTAAAAAGCGCTCCATCGGGATATCCAAGTGCAGAGATATAGTTTGTCAGGGCATCAAACCACACATATGTAACAAAATCATGGTCAAAGGGCAGGGTGATACCCCAGGTAAGACGCGATTTTGGTCTTGATATGCAGAGATCTTCAAGGGGTTCTTTTAAAAAGGACAGAATCTCATTTTTATAACGTTCAGGCCTTATGAAATTGGGATGTGTTTTTATGTGGCCGATGAGCCAATCCTGATATTTGCTCATTTTAAAAAAATAGTTGGCTTCTTTTATTTTTTCAGGTTCTGTTCCATGGTCAGGGCATTTACCGTTGACAAGTTCTCTTTCCTGGTAAAAACGCTCGCATCCAAAGCAGTATATCCCTTCATACTCGCTGAAATAGATATCTCCTTTATCGTATATTTTCTGCAGAAGATTCTCCACAACCTTAATATGATCCGGGTTGGTTGTTCTGACAAAATAATTGTTGCTTATGTTAAGTTTCGGCCACAGGTCTCTGAAAAGACCGCTTATTTTGTCTGCATATTCTTTTGGTGTTATGTGCTCTTTATTTGCAGCCTCAAGTATTTTATCTCCGTGTTCATCTGTTCCTGTAAGAAAATAGGTGTCAGAGGAACACATTCTGTTGAACCTTGCAGCAACATCGGTTGCAATGGTTGTATATGCGTGTCCGAGATGCGGTTTTGCATTAACATAATATATTGGTGTTGTAAAAAATATCGGTTTATTCATTTTTCATTATTCCTTAACTACCATTAGTGCCTTATTTCTGTCAGTTGTCAGTTGTCAGTTGTCAGTCATCAGTTGTCAGTAAAAGCATATCGATATTAAATTATCTCCCCCTAAAATCAAGGAGGAAACCTAAACTTTTCAAAGAATCAAAAATTCTGATAAATTATGGGTCAATTCAGATCCGCCTCATGGCGGTTATATTGAATATGTGCAGCAGTCTGATTTGTCGGTTTCAATTTCAGTTCCGTCTTCAAGGCGCATGGTCACAGTACCTTTCAGTATATTCTGACGAATAACTTTTCCTTTGCCTTTTGAGCATTCTATCCTTTTACCCGCCTTGGGCAGTTGTTTTTTCATCTCTTTGTATGTGCTGTTTTCAAAGGTAAGACAGCACATCAGCCTGCCACAGAGTCCTGATATCTTGGTGGGGTTAAGTGACAGCCCCTGCTCTTTTGCCATTTTAATTGAAACAGGATAAAAATCACTCATAAATGAGGAACAGCAGACCTCTCTGCCGCATTTTCCAAGTCCTCCGCATTGCTTTGACTGGTTCCGTACTCCAACCTGACGCATTTCAATGCGGATACGGTATTCTTTTACAAGATTTTTTACAAGCTGACGAAAATCAACTCTTCCGTCTGCTGTATAGAAAAAAGTCAGTTTTGCCGCATCAAATGTACTTTCCACGGAAAAAAGGTTCATTCTCATTTGCAGAATTTTTATTTGATTTTTGCAGAAATCATGGGCTTGCTTTTCAAGGTTTTTATTGTTTTGTCTTATCAGAAAATCCTTTTCCGTTGCAATTCGTATAACTTTTTTCAAATTTTTATGTGGCATATTCGTTTCAAGAGGGGCAGCCGGAACAGCCACAGAACCAAATCCCAGGCCAAGTTCAGTTTGAACAATTACTTTGTCCCCCAGCTTAAGCTCAAATGCTCCGCAGTCAAAATCGTATATCTTGCCGGCAGGTTTAAATCTTATACCAGCAATTTTTATCATGGCATTTTTCTCCTGATTATAAGGGAACTTCCAAAAAATAATATACGCATCCTGTTTGCCCTTTTGCCCGTTTTCATCTGTTGTGATAACAGGTATATAGTTCGACTATACACCCGTCATCACGCCTTGAAAACGAATAAAAGTAGGGTCCCCTTTTAAGGGCCATAGAATATACATATATTATTTCTTTCCAGTTCCCTAAAAAAAATTATTTTGTGGGTTTAATTTTAAAATATCAGCTTTAAAAAAAAACATTCAAGGGCAAGTTTGACAGATGTATTGGATTTAATTCTGTTCTCAGCGGTATTTAGCTCTTTAAACCATGATAAGATTTGAGGTATACTGACCCATTTTGTAATATCCTTTAAAAGAAGTGCGAAATCAAGGTTGATTATTTCATCAGGGCTGTACCTGTAAACTGCAAGATCGCGGAGCCATGTTTTGAGAACAAAAACCGTATCCTTGATATGATCCGCCGGCTCGCTGCTTATTTTTTCTGCCATTGCAAGGGCAAAAGAAGCGTGTTGTCTGTTTTTGTATTTATCAATGATCATATGCGATACTTCCCCTATGAGCCATTTTCTTTTCTTAACCCAGTCAGGTGTACTTTTCAACCTGTCTTTGCTTTGATCCGTGTCTTCCTGGTTACTGATACCGGTGAACATGATTGCTTTTTTTATGCTTCCATTTGAATATCGGGCTGCAATGGAAGCCGTAACAGGATCTATTCCATAATTTTCTATAAGTTTAGATTCTATAATTTTGCATGGTATCTGAGTAAATTTTATCTGCCGGCATCTCGATAGAATCGTTGGCAGCATATCTGAACAATTCTCAGAAATAAGAATAAAAAACGTTTTATCAGGTGGTTCCTCAAGAATTTTTAAAAGAGCATTCCCGGCTTCCCTGTTCATTTTTTCAGCATCTTCAATCAGTACCATCCGCATTGCTGCTTCATTTGGTTTTGTTGTAAGATTTGCATTTATTTTTCTGATTTGTGGAATTTTGATCCTGTCTTTTTCCGGTGATATAGTCATAATATCAGGGTGCATTCCTGATAATATTTTTTTGCAGGAGATGCATTTATAACACGGCTTGCTGTCAGCACCATGGCCCATGCAGTTTATAGCCATGGCAAAAAATAACGCAGCTTTTTTTCTGCCTGTATCCCTGTTACCGGTAAACAGTAACGCATTGGGTATATTCCCTGTCTGCAGTATTTTCTTCAGCATAAAAACAGCATTCTTCTGACCGTTTATCGAATCCAATCCATATGCATAATCAGAAGGAGCAGGGTTTAATCTGGATTTTTTTTTCATTGTTCCTGATACATCAACAGGTGAAGATGTCTTAAATTGTTTTGCGTGAGACATGGTGATTAAAAATCAACTCTTTCTTTTAACTCCTTGCCACATTTGAAAAAAGGGAGTTTTTTTGCGGGTATTACAACTTCTTTGCCTGTTTTTGGATTTCTTCCGGTATAGGATTTGTAATTTTTAATAAAAAAGCTGCAAAGACCGCGTATTTCCACTCTTTCTCCCTGTATGAGTGAATCGGTTAAAGAATCGAAAAATATCTTAACAACTTCAGCAGCTTCTGCTTTGGTTAGATGTGTCTTCTGTTTGAGTGCAGAAATAAGTTCCAGTTTGTTCATAATTCCTCTTTATAGTTTTTACTTGAGTTCTTCACAGCCTGTCGTTTTAATGTAACCGTCATAAGGCGGCTCTGGCTTTGCCCAACCACCTCACAACGAATGTAGGGTCGAAGGCGCGGAGCCAATAGACGTAAAAATTTGTATTACATTTCCTGTACAACCGTTGCAAAATTTATTTTTAATAAAAATTAAGACAAACCTTTTTTTAAATAAATTTTAATAATAAGTCAAGGAATTATGCCATGATATCAGGCAGTTTTTCAAGATTTTCCTTATCTGTTTCAACGCCTGCAAACTGCCCCATGGTCTCTATTCTTATTATCACCCTGCTCTTATTTTTATATTTGACAAATTCGCCCTTCACCCCTGCCATGGGACCGCTTATTATCATCACAGGTGTGCCCTGTGACATCTCGGAAGTACTTCCCTTAATTATTATATCCATGTCTGAACCTGTAATAATCTTAAGGGACTCAATACTGTCCGAAGGCACAGGAACAGGGCCGTTATTACATCCTAAAAGTCTTACCACACCCGTTGTTTTTAAAATTTTCAACTGGTGCCGGGGATCAGATGATGTTTTAACAAACAGGTAGCCTGGAAAAAGGGGAACATCTATTATAACCCTTCGATCTTTTCTTCTGCTTATGGTTTTTATTTTAGGAAGAAAGGCTTCAATGGATTTTTTTGTAATGCTGTCGTGTACAATATTTTCAAAGCGGCTTCTTGTGAGAAGCGCATACCATTTTTGTTTGTTCATCATTTTGTGCCAAACCCTCCAAGACCTGAAAGGGTCACCATAAAAGCAAAGGATTTGTTATCGGGTTTATCATCATATGTCAGACTCACTGACCAGCATTTTCGATGAAAAACAAATCCTGTCATGGTTTCTATCCTCTGGTTATCTAAGATATTTTTTTCGTATGAAATCCAGGCATTAATGTTTTGCGTTAAAACCATGTCAAATCTTGTAAAAACAGATTCTGTTATGGCTCGTGTGTATCTGTATTCACTGTAAAGTGTATCTCCCCTTTTATCTTTTAAATTCAAGCCTGCATTGCAGGAATTAAATTGATTGTCATAGGGTGACCATGATGCATCGGCAATAAGACTTAAAGAATCGGACAGATAAAATTCGCTGTCTGCAAAAATATCTGAAAAAGGCCGGGGGGCTCCGGAATTTTCCATGTTTATGTCAAAACTTTGATATAGCTTTATCCAGGCAAATTCCCTGTATAGATATTGGTTGATGCTGGATTTATTTTCATTATCTTTTGTTGCTGCAGGATTTTTCCGCCTTGATGTGAACCTGTTTATGACAGTCCAGGTGATGGTATTCTGTTTTTCAATTCGATCCAAAGAATCAAAATATGGAAAATCATTCTGGTGTACATTGGGTATGTACTGATACTCAATTTCCGGTATAAACTCATGTTTTATTTTTTCAGCAAATCCGTTATCCGGTGAGAACACTTTTGATATCTCCGTTGATAGCTTAAGATCAAGATCATAGGTTTCCCTGTGAGTAAAAGAATCTTTTCTGCCGGAAGAATCCTTAAAATCATCTGAATACCATATTGTTTCCCGTGCACCTGCCGAAGGATCAACGGAAAGATAATCTTTAATCATGAATGGAACGTATATTCTCGGATGAAAATCCGCACGCTGACCGTTGATCATGGAAGTATCTGTATCTGTATCTTTTCTGTAAAAATCCCTGTATTCAGAGTTAAGATCAAAATAAAAAGGTGTTTTGCTTACCTGCTGTTTTGCTTTGTAAAATTCAATGGAAGGAAGGGTCTGCAGTGTTGTATCTTTTTGATTAAGTCTTCTTGCAATGATATTATCGTACCAGTCAACGGTCATATTAAGGCTGTTATTTGACCATATTTTATTTATATTAAGGCTGTTTTTCCGTGTTGTATCATCATAATCATCAAGACTTCTGCCAAATGTATGGTCAAAATATCTCTTTGTTTTGTTAAATCCCGTATATCCGTCACTGAATTCATGGAGGTAATCTGCATCACTTACAATATCAAGATCAAGCTTTGCTTTCCAGCCTGCACCGAGGTTCTGGTCATTTTTCATCCTTAACCAGTATCTGTCCCTGTTTGTCCGCAAAGGGGTTTCACTATAGCTGAAATCATCTGTTGCAGAAGTTCCGTCATCAATTTTTCTGTCATGCAAAAAATTATAAAAAAAAGTGCCCTGTGATCCGTCATCAAGGACATACCTGTATTCAAGTCCTAATTTCAACCCCCTTTTCCCCATATAATCACTGTAAATTGTAGCGTCACTGTTCCTTGAAATCGCCCAAAACAGCGGCTGTTCATATTCAATTCCTTTTCTGGCGGAAAACGAAGCCTTTGGCACAAGAAGACCGGTCTGCCTTTTTCTTTTGCCCGGGAAAACAAAAAAAGGCGTATAAAATACCGGAGCCTTTTTTGCCCACAGTGTGACATTGCGGGCAGAACCATACCCTTCAATGGTGACTTTTACATTGCTGCCCGTTATTTTCCAGTCAGGATTATCGCCTGGACATGAAGTTATGGATGCCTTGTCACTCAAATAAGTTGCCTTTCCTGTTTTCTGTATTTTATTGCCCTTAAGATAAAAATGATTTTCCTTAATAAAGATTGTTCCTCTGTATATTGTGCCTAATTTTGTTGCAAGGTTAAGGCGCAGAGAGTCACATGTGATTGTGTCAGAGCCTGATATGAGAAGTACGTGACCTGAAGCAAGAACATTTTTTGTGGTATTGGAAAATTCAGCATAATCTGCTGAAAGTCTTGTTGCTCCGCCTGTTATTAGAACGTTTCCCCTTGCAATATACAGATCTTTTTTCTGGTGGTAAGCTGCCTTTAAAGCGGAGATATGCCATGAAATATTTTTTGTGGGTTTTTCAAAAGATGAGCACGGCATGGAAAATAGAAGAACAGATAGAATAATGCACGCATTTAGTGCCTTACCCCTGAATTTCTGTAATAAAAAACAAGAAATTGAGTCAGGCACATGGGTTGCGGGCATAGCTCGCTTTAGAATCGATTTTCTTATTATTATCTTCAGCATTGTTTTTGATTCCCTCTGTAACCGCCATGAGGCGGATACTGATTGGCCCGGATTGCCTCAAAGAATTAAAGTTCCTGACAAATTATGGGGCGAAGACGTGTAGCCAATAAACGTAATGATTTACGTTTTACTTTTTTATAAGAAATAAAACGTAACCCATTACTTTTATTCACTTTTTGTTGTGAGGCAAATTTGGGCCAAATCCAGATCGGCCTCATGGCCGTTATATAAAGTTTCTGCAGTATTGTCTCAAGTCATATCAATTAAGATAAAGTTTCAATTTGCACAGTGTTAAAATTTACTGTATAAAGCCATTTTAGCACTAAAAAGTCAAGTTCTCATATGTGAATATTTGCCAAAAACACTTTTATGTTTAAAGCATATGTATATTTTGGTTTTGTGATACAAAAATACGATATGTGGTGTCATATTTTTTATGGCAAATATCCAGCTAATGTATGATATATAAAATATATTTAACGGTTATAATTATGTTTATTACCTTTGAAGGTATAGAAGGCTCGGGAAAAACAACACAGATACGTAAATTAGCTGATTTTTTGAAGAATGTTGGATATGAAATTATTGTCACCAGGGAGCCTGGTGATACTTTGATTGGCAAAAAGATAAGATCAATCCTTCTTGATCCCGAAAATAAAAACATGTCATATCTCTGTGAACTGCTTTTATATGTTGCTGACAGGGTACAGCATCTGCATGAGGTTGTTGAGCCTGGGCTTGCAGCTGATAAAATAGTTTTATGTGACAGGTTTATTGATTCCACGATTGTATATCAGGGCAAAGTAAGGGGCCTGGATACCGATTTAATAGAGAAAATTCACGGTATAGGCACAGGTATATCAGACAGGTTTAAGCCGGATTTAACTGTTTTATTTGATCTGGAACCACAAGCAGGTCTTAAAAGGACATTCCAAGCTTTAAAAAATGGACAGAGAGAAGAAAATGAGACAAGATTTGAGCAGGAAGACATTGAATTTCATGAAAAGGTCAGACAGGGTTATCTTGAACTTGCCTTAAAGGAAAAGAGCCGTTTTCTTATTGTGGATGCATCTCTTGCACCTGATCAGGTTTTTTATCAGGTTATTGCAGGCATACAAGAACGGTGTCCTTCTTTAAAATTGTTGTAATTTGCAGATTCACCTATTGGCAGTTAAAAAAGTAATGATTCAGCCGCAGATTTACGCAGATGAACGCAGATATGTTTAAAAATACTGATATTACAGTTATTTGTTTTTAAATTTTTTTTAAGTTTTTTATATGAAATAGAATGTAACCGATTACATTCAT
>CAZLBE010000046.1:0-8731 GCA_964557635.1 uncultured Desulfobacterales bacterium | reverse complement strand
ATACCTGCCTTTGCCATGAATCTTGCCATTGGCAGGGATGCTCCCCAGGCTGTTGAAGAACATTTTGCAATGAAAACAGGTGCAAAACGTATTATGGTGCTATTTCTTATCACCATTACAACCGCCGTTGTTTTTCATAATTATCTTCACCTGCCCCCTGCCGCCGGAATGATGCTGGGATTATGTAAACACAATTTTAACGTTTAAGAAGCATTTACTTATACTTAAATTCTTTTGATATCCCCGATCCACAACACCAGTTTGTCCCGGTGATAGGATCATGCTGAAATAAAACAAAATTTGCCACACAGATAAAGGAGAGATATATTATGTTAGGAATGATATTATATGGATATGATAAGGACAATGCAGACAAACTGAAAGTGGAAATCGGAGACCTTCTTGAGACAAAAATTGAGATTTTCTCTGCATGTGGCCTTGAAGACATAACCATTGAGAATATACTTGATAAATCTCTTTCGGGAAAATTTAAAAATAAGGCTAAAAAAATAATGGTCTTATTGGGAATGGACAATAATAACATTCAAACCATATTGAAAAAATTCCCTCTGGATATAGAAAAACCAATATTCTGCAGTATTACGAAACATAACATAAAATGGGAATTCTCAAAACTCATGAAAGACCTCATTGAAGAGGATAACTACTGGCGTGAACAAAAAAAAAGCAGGCTGAAGCAAAAAAAATAATTAATCCATAAATAACTGTCATGAGGCGGATTTGGATCAAAATCCAGCAACCTCTAAGAATCAAAGATTCTGACAAAGCATGGGTCGTAGATGCGTAGCCAATAGCGTTTTAAAATTGCGCTATTTCATATAAAAAAAACACATAAGATATATTATAGTTTCGACACACGGGTCGTACCATTGGCAGCTGTAATAATTCTGATCCTCTCCCCGGCAGTAAACATGACATCGGCTTCCTGGACCACCACTATGGTCTGACCACTGTCTTTTTTTACTACTATCTCAAGACCATGCTTCCGCGTGATTCCTTCTTCTGCCATTGTTCCTGCAGCAGCACCGGCTAATGCACCCAACACCGTGGCAACTGTGCTGCCAGACCCTTTGCCGATCGTACTGCCCAGAACCCCGCCTGTCACACTGCCTGCTGCCGTTCCAATGGGGGTTTTAGTGCCTTCAATCAACACCTGTCTTACCGATTCAACCGTACCGGTTTGAACGGTCTGGACATGTCTTGCCTCTTCCCGGGAATAGACCTTACCGGATCTACTGGATGCACAGCCTGTGACATATACGGCAATAACCACCATAAAAAGAAGCACCGTCACTGTTGATTTCATTGTTTTCATAACTCCCGTCCTTATTTTAGGTTAAATTATTTTTCGATTCTACAATAGTTTGACCTAGGCTTCAAACATTGAATTTATCAAATTTTACCTGTACGGATACTGTTTGCCTGCCCTATCGCCTTTAGCAGCATCATTTTTTAAAATTTTATTACCCCAAAAGTAAAAAAAGACACGAGGAAAATCAGAAATGCCAAAACAAAAAAAGCTTTCAGCAAAACGCTGAAAGCCTTGACATGTTTGATGGCGTCCCCAAGGGGATTCGAACCCCTGTTGCCGGCGTGAAAGGCCAGTGTCCTGGACCAGACTAGACGATGGGGACGCAGAATCAAACAAATGGTGGGCCGTGTTGGGCTCGAACCAACGACTCTCTCCTTAAAAGGGAGATACTCTGCCACCTGAGTTAACGGCCCTCAAAAAAAACAAGATACTTTTATATGTTTCTGCTCTGCTTGTCAACCTTTTTTTCCATGTCAATTCATAAATCCTTATAACCGCCATGAGGCGGATCTGGATTGGCCCAGATTACCTCACAACGAATTATGAAATAAACGTAATAGTTTACGTTTTATTTCATATAAAACCATCATAAGGTCAACCGGGGTTTGACCCGCAACCTCGCAACAAATCATGGATCAAAGGCGTAGAGCCAATAAACGTAATAATTTACTGTCTATTTCTTATAACTGCCATGAGGCAGTTATAAAAAATCATATTCCAAGGAATGCTTCTCTCACATAATCATTGGCCATGAGTTCACTGCCCGTACCTTCCAGCACTGTTCTTCCGTTTTCAAGGATATAGGCGCGGTCACACATTGCAAGTGTCTGGTTTACATTCTGCTCCACCATGAGAACGGTTACACCTTCTTTATTAATTTGTTTTACAATATCAAAAATCTGCCCCACAAGAAGTGGTGAAAGACCAAGAGACGGTTCATCAAACATCATTAATTTGGGATGGCCCATTAATCCTCTTCCAATGGCAAGCATCTGCTGCTCACCTCCTGAAAGGGTTCCCCCCATCTGTTTCTTCCTGTCACCGAGAATTGGAAATAGAGAATATACATATTCCATTGTTTCAAAACGCTTTGCCCTTGCATCACCCCGAAGGGACCCAAGGATAAGATTTTCTTCCACACTCATCTCCGGGAAAAGGCGCCGTGCCTCTGGAACGTGAACTATACCGTATTCAATAATCCTGTGCGCAGGCAGCTGATCAAGTCTTGTTCCCTCAAACTCTATTGTTCCCTTTGCAGGTGGCAGCATCGATGATATGGTTTTGAGTGTCGTTGATTTTCCCGCACCATTGGCACCGACCAGAACGACGATTTCCCCGGATTTTATCTCAAATTCGACATCCCATAAAACCTGTAAGTCACCATAAAAAACATCTATTCCGTTAACTTTCAGCATAGTCACCTCCAAGGTAGGCTTCAATCACTTCCCTGTTCCTGGCAACTTCTTCAGGCTTGCCCTGGGCTATGGTTTCACCAAAATTGATACAATGAATACGATCTGATATGGTCATGATAAGTTTCATAATATGCTCTATGATCAAAATAGTGATACCACTTTGTCTTATCCTTTTAATAAGATCAATCGCCTCATCCAATTCCCCTGGATTTAAGCCCGCTGCAGTTTCATCAAGGAGTAAAAGTTCGGGCTTTGTTGCAAGGGCACGGGCAATTTCAAGTCTCTTTCTCCCGCCTATGGGAAGGCTTTTTGCCTGTTTATCCCTGTCACTTATCAAATTCGCAAAATCCAGTATCTCAAGGGCCTGTTTCTTTGCCTCCTTTATTGTATTAACACGGCAGAATGCAGAGGCCGTTACATTTTCAAGTACACTCATCCTTGCAAGGGGTTTTACAATCTGAAAAGTCCGGCCAATCCCAAGATGACATATCTGATGGGTTTTAAGTCCTTTAATACTTTTACCTTTGAAAACAATATCCCCGGAAGTTATGGGAAAATACTGGTTTATACAATTAAAAATTGTGGTTTTGCCTGATCCGTTGGGTCCGATCAGGCCAAAAATATCTCCTTTTTCAACGTTAAAATTCACATTATTTACCGCTTTTAATCCCCCAAAGGTCTTAACAAGATGTTTTATTTCAAGGAGTGCCATTTTATTGTTCATTCTCCTTCTTTTATTCCATGGATTGAGGTTTAATCCTGAACACATGACGTTTTATTTTTGCCCAGTCTCCCACTACTCCATTTGCAAGAAACATGATTACAAAAATTACAAGCAGGCCAAAAGCCATTGCATGGGCCTGACTTATCCATTTCGGTGCAAGCCCGAAAAAGGAGCTCCTGAATGTTTCCTGAATTCCAACCATGATAAACGCACCCACAGCCGGCCCCATTATGGTACCAACACCGCCTACAATGCCGACAAGAATTGCCATAATAGAAATAAAATGCAGGGAGAACACTACATTAGGATCAATAAAGGCCATGTAATTCATATAAAAAGCACCTGCAGTGCCGGTAAAAAAAGCGCTGACAAGCAATGAAATATTCTTGTATAAAGTGGTATTTATCCCTATTGATTCTGCTGCATCCTGATCTTCCCTTATGGAAACAAAATAATAACCCCATTTTGACTTCATTATAAGATATATCACGCCGATACAGGAAACAGCCATGAACAATGCGATATAGTAATAGGGAACCTTGCTTCTGAAAGTCTGAATAATGAGAATGCCCACCATCCCTTCGGTCAAACTTTCCCAGTTAGTGGCAATCAGTCTGAAAATCTCACCTCCTGCAAGGGTTGCAAGGGCAAAATATGGCCCTCTTAATCTAAAGCATATCCACCCCACAACAAGTCCTATTACCATGGCTGTAAAACCACCGAACATCATACCCCACCATGCAGAAATTCCCAAATGCGTGACAAGTATCCCGGCAGTATATGCACCTACGCCAAAAAAGATGGCATGCCCAAAGGAAACCTGGCCTGTATAGCCTGCAAGCAGATTCCACGAAGACCCGATTACCACCCAGATCAGGGTAATAATTACAAGGTGCTGATAATAATCGGAATGAACCACCAGAGGAAAAATCAAAAACAAAACCAGAAGAACAATTAAAGTCAGATTTTTTTTGCCCATGATCTTCTCCTTTTATGATTTAATAAAACGTTTCAGCCCGGTAAGGCCGCCCGGTATCAACACAAGAACAAGAACAAAAATCACAAATGCAACCATATCTTTATATCCCATGCCAATATAAGTTCCGCCGAAAGATTCAGCAATACCAAGGGTCAGCCCGCCTAAAATTGCCCCTGTAATATTTCCAAGCCCCCCAAGAATACATATAACAAAAGCCTTAAGGGTAAACGGCCCTCCAATGTCCGGAAACAGATAATAAATAGGCATTAAGAGACTTCCTGCAGCAGCAACAAGTGCGGAACCTAATCCAAAAGTGATGATTGTAATACGATTACTGTTTATCCCCATCAGAGTTGCAGCCTCTTTATCCTGGGCTGTAGCACGGATCGAACGTCCCATATCCGTTCTTGAAAGAAACCAGAAAAGGGCAATGGTGATAAAAATGGCAAATAAAAAAGCGATGCTCATTGGCAGGTTAAAGGAGATATTTCCAATAAAAAAAGCTGATCCCCCATAGGATGTTGTAACGCTCTTATAATCGGAGGAAAAGATAAATCTGGCAATCTCTGTCAAAACGATACCAATCCCAACGGTCATTAGAACCTGATTTTCCGGCAGGATGGAATCAACTTCCATCAAAGGGTTTAAAAAATATTTCTGCAAAATGCATCCAAGCAGAAACAAAGCCGGCATGGAAACAATCAGGGAAAAATAGGGATCAATATGAAAATAGGAAGAAAGTACAAAAGTGATATACATGGCCACCATCATCAGTTGCCCGTGGGCAAGGTTGATGATTCCCATGACACCCATTATCAGAGACATACCTATTCCTATCAGGCAATAGATACCCCCGATGAGAATCCCGGCAACAAGGGTCTGTATAAAAACATTCATTAAATTTTCCTTTCATGAAAAAATATTAACGTATAACAGCCATGAGGCCGATCTGGACTGGCCCAGATTGCCTAAAGCGAGCTATGCCCGCAACCCATGTGCCTACCTCAATTTCCTATTTTTTATTACAGAAATTCAGGGGTAAGGCACTAATAACAAAACATGAAATAGAATGCTGTAAATTTGCATTCTATTTGATATAAAACTGCCATGAGGCGGATCCGGACTGCCCCAGCCGCCTCACAGCAAAGTATCTTCATGGCATTTAGTAACCCCATGTTTTAAGCCAGTTTACCGGATATACGAATTTTTTTGTGGCATGCTTTACAGGCCATACAAGCTCCAGATTACCATCTATCCACTGTACTACATAGCTTGCAGCTATATTCTGATTTTTTAGTTTTCCCCATGTGGTAAATTTTACAGGACCAAATACAGTCATCATATCTGTTGCGGCAAGAGCTTTAAGTATATCTGTATTTTTATATGATTTGGCACGTTTCAGCACATCTGCAATAACATAACAAGCAGAATAGGCTTCTGCTCCGTGGTAATCAACGGATTTATTGTATTTTGCCTTGAATTTATTATAAAAATCCATTGCCCCGGGAAAGGGAAGCACCTGATGCCAGAGTGTTGCTGAAATAATTTTATCAGAGGCAACACCTGCATTAGTTTTAAATTCAGGAAGTGTAAAACCTGCTCCTCCGCCGATAAACATCTTTGGAGTTAATTTCAATTCCCTTGACTGCTTCATAAGAAGGGAAGCATCCATGATATAGGACACCATGTAAACAACATCAGGATTCAATTCTTTAATTTTAACGAGAACCGGTTTATAATCTATGCCGCCATGTTCATAACCTTCTTTAAGAACCACTTTAATACCAAGGCTCTTGCAGATTTTTCCAAATGATTTTGCGCCCTTTGTGCCAAACAGAGAATTTTCATAGAGAATTGCAGCAGTCTTTGGTTTTACGACACTTGCAAGGAGTGATTTTACTGCATCGGCATAATGGCTTACCGGTGGATTCAAGCGATAGATCCACTTCCATCCTGAAGCTGTAATTTTATCAGCTGACCCTGTATTGACGAGAAAAGGCATCTGCTCCTGCTGGCATACACCTGCAACGGCATAGGTTACGGAACTGCTGTATCCGCCTCCTAACATGACAACCTTATCCTTGGTAATAAGTTTTTCAACCACAGAACGTCCCACATCAGGTCTGCCTGTATTGTCCTCTATGATTAACTGGAGTGTTTTACCATTTATACCGCCTGCTGCATTGATCTCCTTCTGTGCCATTTTAAAAGCATTCCTTTCAATCTCACCGAACTTCGCAAGAGATCCTGTGATGGGCAGACTGATTCCTACTTTTACCGAATCAGACGCAGAAGATGAAGATAAACCAAAGGCAAAACATAGTGTTACAGACAATAGTACAACCATCATGACCCTTAAACTTTTCATAGCAACCTCCTTTTGAAATATTAAAATAATGAAATTAAAGGATTAAAAAAAATTAAGCTAAAGCGAGCTATGCCCGCAACCCAAGTGCCTATCTCAATTTCTTGTTTTTTATTACAGAAATTCAGGGGTAAGGCACTATTTAAAGTTTACGCTTAAACCCGTAGCAGAGTCATCCTAAGATGACTGCACAAGCATAGATGGCTTCCACCACAGCAATCAGGTTTAATTGCAATATCTATGCATTACCACTTTCTATTTAATAAAGAAAATAATAAATAATAAAATTTATTTTTTAATTAATATTTTATTTCCTGGCTATGGCTCAGGATCGATCTATCTGCATCTATGGCATTTTTCGCATTGAATCATGGGGCAATCCGGACTCTTTGTCCGGTTTTCGGCAAGAGAAACTTCATGTATAAGAAACTGTTTTTTTATGCCAGTGTCAAGTATATCCCAGGCAAGGGCATCATTATAGCAACGTTTACCATAAAGCTGGAAGCTGCAATAATCTTCTGCCTGCCTCATTGCTTCTGTCCAGCCTTTTTCATATGCATTTTCCAGCAGGTCAGCCATTGTTCTGTCTCCCCTTGAAAGAAGAGCATTTATCCTCGCTGTCCTGTGTGATTCAGGCTTTAAGCGGATATTGGGGGATCTTTTCAGCCCCTGGTTAATAATATTTAGCCTGCGCTTTAAAGTCTGGATTGAGGCCATTGGAGACCATTGAAAAGGGGTGGATGGTTTTGGTATAAATGGGTTAATACTTAAGGTTATTGTTCCGATTTTTTTTCTTTTCCTGCTTGACGCAAGAAATTTTTCCATAATTTTTTCAGTGAGTACAACAATGGCCTTTGCATCATCGTCTTCTTCAAATGGAAGGCCAATCATAAAATACAGTTTAAGGTTCATTATGCCTGCATCAACGAGTCTTTCAGCAGCAGAAAGTATCTCCTTTTCTTTTATTTTCTTATTTATTATGTTTCTCATTTTTTCAGAACCGGCCTCAGGTGCAATGGTTGCGGTTTTAACGCCTGATCTTACAAGACTTTCTATCAAATCATCTGTTAAGGCATCCACCCTTAGGGAGCTGAAGGATATTTTAAATCCTTTTTTGATTCCGGCGGCACAGATACGATTTATACCGGGATGATCTGAAACAGCAGCACTTACAAGGCCTATTTTATCTGTCATTCTATCAGCCCTGTCCATGGCTTTTATCACGGTATCTTCAGGATAGAAACGTGGGGGTCTATAAATAAACCCTGCACTGCAGAAGCGGCATCCATGGGGACACCCCCTGCCTGTTTCAATGAGAAATATATTTTTAAATACTGTGTGGGAAGTGACTATGGTACTTGTTGTTGTCACACTTTTAAGATCATTGACACTCCTTACTTTAATTTTATCGGGAATATCATCATAGATTTTTTTTATTCCCGAAAGTTTTTTATCTGCAGAGTAGTAAGGCTCATAAAAGGATGGAACATAGGCCCCTTTTAATTCACGTGCCATGGTATGCTTCAAGGTTTGTTTATCAATTAAAGGGTCATACAGAACAAAAAACTCTTTAATGAGAAGCTCTGCCTCACCTAAAAGGAATATATCAACAAAGGGAGCTAAGGGCTCGGGATTCAGAAAGCATGCAACCCCACCTGCTGTTATAAGTGGAAAAGCCCTGCTTTTGTTCTTTCCTTTTAATACTGCCTTATCCCTTTCAAATGATCTTAAAGGGATACCGGCTTGTTTCAGAATTGAGATAAAATTTAAATAATCGTTCTCAAAGGAAACAGAAAAGGCAATAATATCAAACGATGCAAGAGAAATACCCGTTTCACAGCTTCTTATTTTATCATGTTTGATTTTATCTTTTTTTATTGTTTTAGCCGGCAGAAAAACACGCTCCCATACCACA
>CAZLBE010000045.1:0-8784 GCA_964557635.1 uncultured Desulfobacterales bacterium | reverse complement strand
ACAAGTCCTGTTTTTGCATCCTGTTTTTCCATTTCATAAAGAAGGGTTGTAAGCAGTCTTGCACCGCTTGCCCCTATTGGATGGCCTAAGGCAACGCTTCCGCCGTTTACATTGACCTTGTCAGTATCAAGCTCAAGCTCTCTGTTGATGGCAAAGGAAGACCCGCTGAAAGCTTCGTTGATTTCAAAAAGATCTATGTCGGCAAGGCTGATTCCCTGTTTTTTTACAACTTTCGGGATTGCATATATTGGCGCCATGAGTACATATTTCATGTCAATTCCATAGGATGCCTGGGCGCCTATTTCTGCCAATATGGTACAACCTAACTCTTTTGCTTTATCTTCACTCATCACTATTACGGCAGCTGCTCCGTCACTTATGATGGATGCGTTACCTGCAGTTCCAAACCCACCTTTTTTAAATGCTCCTTTCATTTTGGAAAGAATCTCAAAATTGGTTTCCATGGGGCATTCATCTGTATCAAAAAGTTTGGGATCACCTTTGCGCTGGGGAATTTCAATGGGAGCTATTTCGTCTTTGAATCTTCCCGATTTAATGGCCGCCATGGCTTTTTTGTAAGAATCTGCAGCAAACCTGTCCTGATCTTCCCTGGTTACATTCCATTTCTCAGAGCAAAGCTCATTTGACATGCCCATGTGGAAATCGTTTACAATGTCCCAGAGCCCGTCGTGCACCATGTGATCTTCTATTTTGCCGGGCCCCATGCGGAATCCAAAGCGAGCCTTTTCAAGGTAATAGGGTGCCATGCTCATGTTTTCCATGCCCCCTGCTACAACAACATCGGCATCACCGCACTGGATGGCCTGGGTTGCAAGCATGACAGCCTTAAGTGATGAACCGCACACCTTGTTCACTGTGATGCATTCAACTTCCCATGGAAGATCAGCCTTAACAGCGGCCTGCTTTCCGGGATTCTGGCCGTATCCGCAGGGAAGGACCATGCCCATTATGCATTCATTGATCTCTGTTTTATCAATGTCCGCTCTTTTAATTGCCTCTTTTATTGCATGGGCGCCAAGGTCAGTGGCGCCTGTTGTGCTTAAGCTTCCGTTGAAACTTCCAAGCGGTGTCCTTGCAGCACTTACTATAACAGCTTTTTTCATTATGGTTTCTCCTTTGTGTTTTTACATTTGACAGAATTCAATATGATTTAATTTTGATTTTGTCATTTTTTTATTAATCGGTCTAATATTTTAATCAAAGCCGGGTATTCTTCATTTGTAGTTTTTATATTTTTTAACCACGCAATACACAAAAAGCACTAACGGCCATGAGGCCGATCAGGATTTGCCCAGATTGCCTCATGTTAATGATGCCCAAAGATGCCGAAAAAATATTACATATTCCGTCTGTATCTTCCGCCCACGTCATACAGGGACTGGGTAATGGTTCCAAGTGAGCAGTGTTTGACAGTTTCCATAAGTTCTGCAAACATGTTGCCACCTGAAAGTGCTGTCTGCTTTAATTTTGCAAGTGCTCTGTCAGATTCACTTTTATGCTGATTTTTGAATTGCTCAAGCCGTTTAAGCTGATCATCCTTTTGTTCATCTGTGGATCTTGAAAGTTCAAGGCATGACATCATCTCTTCATAATTGGCATCGGGATCCTGAAAAGTGTTTACTCCCACAATGGGATATTTCCCGGAATGTTTGAGATATTCATAGTAAAGGGACTCTTCCTGGATTTTACCCCTCTGGTAGCCGGATTCCATGGCTCCTAAAACCCCGCCTCTTTCCGTAATTTTTTCAAATTCGGAAAGGACTGCTTCTTCAACAAGATCGGTGAGCTCATCAACAATAAAACTTCCCTGGAGCGGGTTCTCATTTTTAGCAAGGCCCCATTCCCTGCTTATTATCAGCTGAATTGCAAGGGCACGTCTGACAGATTCGCTGGACGGTGTTGTAATGGCCTCGTCAAATGCATTTGTATGGAGACTGTTGCAATTGTCATAAACAGCGCATAAAGCCTGGAGTGTGGTTCTGATATCGTTGAATTGAATATCATGGCTGTGTAAAGATCTCCCTGAAGTCTGGATATGATATTTGAGTTTCTGGCATTTTTCTTCTGCGCCGTACATATCCCGCATGGCAATGGCCCAGATCCTCCTTGCAACCCTGCCTATTACCGTGTATTCAGGATCCATTCCATTGGAAAAGAAAAAGGATAAAGAATGGGCAAATGCATTTATATCCATTCCCCTTGAAAGGTAATACTCAACATAGGTGAACCCGTTGGACATGGTAAGTGCAAGCTGGGTTATGGGGTTGGCACCTGCTTCTGCAATGTGATAGCCTGAAATGGAAACCGAATAAAAATTTTTCACTGCATGATCAATAAAATACTGCTGGATATCACCCATCATTTTCAAAGCAAACTCTATGGAAAATATACAGGTGTTCTGCCCCTGGTCTTCTTTTAAAATATCGGCCTGGATTGTTCCCCTTACAACGGACATGGTTTTCTGTTTTATCTGTGCAGCTTCTTTTTCATCGGGTTCTCTTTGATTTTCTTCTTTGAATTTTTCCATCTGCTGAGCTATGGCTGTATTCATGAACATGGCAAGCATGATGGGTGCAGGACCGTTTATCGTCATGGAAACGGAGGTGTTGGGGGCACACAGATCAAAGCCGCTGTACAGAACCTTGGCATCCTCCACAGTGCAGATACTTACCCCGGCGTTGCCTATTTTACCGTAAATATCCGGTCTTGTATCGGGATCATTTCCATAAAGGGTTACAGAATCAAATGCAGTGGAAAGACGTTTTGCAGGATAATTGCTTGAAAGAAGCTTAAACCTCTTGTTGGTGTCAAAGGGCCCGCCTTCTCCTGCAAACATTCTTGTGGGGTCTTCATCAACTCTTTTTAAGGGGAAATCCCCTGCAGTAAAAGGGAAATTTCCAGCTACGTTTTCATTTCTCATCCATTTGATAATTTCACCGGGATCTTTATATTTTGGAATACAGACCTTAGGTATTTTTGAATGTGAAAGGGATTCGGAATAAAGGGGAAGTTTAAACTCTTTTCCCCTTACCTTGTAGGAAAGTTCATCTTTTGAATAAATTGCCGTTATATCATCCCATTGTGCAAGCAGCTTTTCCGTTTCATCGTTTATTTTTGCATGTGGAACTTTTACACTTTCTTTGAGCTTTTCAATAATTGCTGAAACATCGTTTGACATTGATGATTCAAGCATTTTTTCAATCTGCTGAAAATGCCAGCGTTCCCTTACCGCTTCTGCCTGATCTTCTGTTGTTTTATGATATTTTCTCACGGTATCTGAAATTTCCGCAAGGTATCTTGTTCTTTCAGAGGGGATTATAATGGTTTTGGATGTGGAAAATTTTGTATCTGTCCTTGGAAAATGAGACTCAAATTTTTCACCGTTTCTTTTTTCAAGAAGATCGAGGATTTCATGGTAAAATGCCGTTACTCCGTCGTCATTGAATTTTGATGCGATGGTTCCGAATACCGGCATTTTTTCAATGGGCGTTTCAAATGCCTTGCGGTTTCTCTGTACCTGTTTTCTTACATCCCTTAATGCATCTTCACTGCCCCTTTTTTCAAATTTATTAATTGCAACAATATCGGCATAATCCAGCATATCTATTTTTTCAAGCTGGGACGGGGCACCAAATTCAGCGGTCATAACATAAATAGCTATATCAACGAGATCAATAATTCTTGAATCTCCCTGGCCTATACCTGCGGTTTCTACAATTATCACGTCGTATCCCGCAGCCTTTGCAACCTGTATTGCTTCCGGAAGGGATGCCGGGAGCTCAGACTGTGCTTCCCTTGTTGCAAGGGAACGCATGTAAACCCGGCCCGTATCAATGGAGTTCATCCTTATTCTGTCTCCGAGAAGAGCTCCGCCTGTTTTTCTTCTTGAAGGATCACAGCTTAAAACGGCAATATTGATATCTTGCAGATCCATGAGCATCCTTAAAATGAACTCATCTGTAAGGGAAGATTTGCCGGCACCGCCTGTTCCGGTAAGTCCTATTACAGGAGGATTTTTGTCTTTTCCAATGCCTTTTAGTTTTTCAAGAATCGGTTGAAGACTTCCGTCATTTTTTGCCTTTGCCTCCTGAACCGCAGTGATGAAATGGGCTGTAATGTATTTGTTTTCAATGCTTAATTTTGAATAGTCCAGTTTATCAAGATCAACCGTGGAAAAATCCATCTCTTTAAGCTGGTCATTGATAATCCCCTGGAGTCCCATCTGTGCACCGTCTTCAGGAGAATAAATTCTCGTGACACCATACTCCTGGAGCTCTTTAATTTCAGACGGAATTATAACACCGCCCCCGCCCCCAAAAATTTTTATATGTGGTGCGTTTTTTTCTTTAAGCAGATCAACCATGTATTTAAAGTATTCAAGGTGACCTCCCTGATAACTTGAAACTGCAAGCCCCTGGGCATCTTCTTCAATGGCCGCATCCACCACTTCCCTTGCAGATCTGTTATGGCCGATGTGAATGACTTCGGCACCTGAATCCTGAAGCAGTCTTCTAATGATGTTTATGGAAGCATCATGCCCATCAAAAAGAGCCGTGGCAGTGACAACCCTTACTGCATTTTCAGGTTTGTAGATTTCTTCTGACATGCTCATAATTTCTCCTTTTGTTTACTGTCTTTTAACGTCTGTCCCAGAATAAAATCCGTCTGGTATTGAATATAGTCTTCAAGGGTAAATTGCTTTGCAAAATACCATCTTCGAAATGTCCACATGTGGCCTAACACAGATATGTTGTGTCCCACAAGATTTATGATTTTTTTGTCTAATTCTGTCGAAAAATCCCCTCTGTCTGATAGACGCTGTAAAGCCTGGATGAAAATATCCGTGATTCTCAGTTCATTCTCCAGAACTTTTTTCTGCCATTTTTCAGGAAGAAACTGGGTTACCTGGTACATGAGAACAATATGATCATTCATGTCGTTGCATACCATGAAATATTCCCTTATCACCTGGGCAAGGGCATCCTTTCCCTTTCCCGTTCCGGAAAGTGCATCTTCAACTGCCCTTTTAACCTCAACGTGGATTGCTTCGCATACAAGGTAGAGTACATCCTCTTTTGAGCCAACATATTCATACAGGGAGCCGATGGAAAATCCTGCAGCCTTTGCTATCATTCTCGTGGTTGTTTTATGGTACCCGTGTTTTATGAAAAGATGGACCGTTGAATCAACGATCTGCCGTCTTCTTTCCACCACAAGATCAGGATTTTTGATCTGAGTCGGAACTGAATGAATCCCCGCTGATTTTGATTTTTCAGTTTTGTTTTTTTTTATATTTTCAATGGTCAATTTTATTGCCCTATGTTTTGATCGTTTTTGAACGTTTACAAAATAAGTCTGCCTCCCAAAATGATTGAGCGCTCGATCATGTATTCTGATACATTGTTAGTTCAATATTGTCAAGAATTTGTCAGATTTGGCATATGAAATATTGTAAACGCTCACAGTGAACGAATTGACTGCTGGATATTTGCCTTAAGCATTTTTTATGTCTAAAGCATCTATTTATTGTGGTTATTGTGGTTGAATGGCACAACAATACAATATATTGTATTCGATTTTTTATGGCAAATATCCAGAGGGCTGCATTGATCTTGACAATGGGTATATTGAGATAGTAGTATAATTGCCATTATGAAAATTATATGGATTATCGGTGTCGGCAGGTTTGGATCGCTTGCTTTAAAAAGGTTGTCAAAACAACACAAAGACTGGAAGTTTGTGCTGGTTGACAAGACCATGGAAAAACTGGTTAAAGCAAAAGGCCCGAATATAACTATAATAAATTCAGATGGTATCAGGTTTTTAAAAGAAAATCTTAACCCAGATGCCGGGGTTTCCTGGATCATCCCGTCACTGCCTGTTCATCTTGCAGGGGAATGGTGCCTGGCACAACCAGATCATGGCAATCTGATTAAGACAGGATTATCTTCTGATATTGATGAGCTTCTGCCCAATCCCATACATGGTAAAAATGGAGATGTTTATGTCAGCAATGCCAATTTTCTCTGTCCTGACAATTGCAGTGAACCGGAAAATATGTGTACTGTCACAAAACTTCCAAGAAAACAGGACATGTTCAGCAGACTGGAATCATTGCAATATAAAGACTATATTCCCATTGTACTGCGCAGCAGACAGTTAGGGCCAGGCATTGGAGGTTACAGCCCGGATCAGCTTTTTTCTTTTTTAAAACAGACCAGACAGCAGAAAAATCCAATGCTTTTATGCACTGCATGCCGTTGTCATGGTGTTATTACTGCAGTTAAAGCGATATGAAGGCCATGAGGCCGATCAGGAGATTCTCAGAATGCCCCTCAACAAAAAATGAAACTATTTACAAAGGTATCACTATCGATATATATTTACTGATAACTGATAACTGACAACTTTTTTGTTTTTTGACAGAAACTGAGGTGTAAGGCACTGAATATGAATTTCAATAACTCCATAAAATTTAATAACCAGATCAAAGTTATTAAAATTTTACATCTTTTATTTGCCATCATTCTAATTACAGCCTTTTCTGTCTGTGCCTATGGCCTGCCGGAGGTCTCTAAACCGGTTGAGACAAGGCTGTATCAGGGTAAGCCTGAAGAAATTTCTGCATTCATAAAACGCCAGGAAGTCCTGGTGTCAGGTGTTGTTACACAGGCTGAAAAGGATTTGTCCAAGGCGGAAAAACCAGAGGACAGGAATGCAGTAACAAATGCCATTGAAACTTTTCAGGGGCTTTCCTTTCAATTTCACAGGCTTTTATCGGAATTGAATATGCCCCGTGATTTAAGCATAAAACCGCCTGTATTGGGGAAATCTCCCTATTCATATAAAATTTTTAAAAGTGTAAGAGCATTCCAGAAAAAGATAAAACAGCAGGTAAAAGATAATATTAGTGAGATTGCTTCCCTTAAACAGAAGATTTCCACTATTGAAGCTAATTTAAAATCCTTGGCGTTTGATTATGCGGGGATTAAAAAAGATTCTTTTCCCGGTAAATTTGCCGCATATGAAAAACTTGCGGATATATATAGTCTTCAAACAGAATATGCCCGATTAAATCTAAAGGTTTCGAGATTGCAGGTTTTTAGTGTTGCTCTGCATGATTTGCAAATCAGAAGTGCAAGTCTGGTAAATCAATGTCTTAAAAAAATTCAGATAAGTGATAAAGATCTGTCAACGGCTGCAAATGCCCTGAATAAGGCTCAAGCCAAAGAAAAAAAATTTTTGCAGAACCTGCAGAAAGAAACAAAATTTCTTAACAGTAAATCAATACGATATGAACTTCAGTTAGAAAATGCCGTTGAAAAGGCAGGCAATTTAAAACAAACCTCTGCTGTTAATCTGCTTCATATAGAACAACAGCGTATTAAAACCATTATAGAAACCATTCGGATCAAACTTAAGGGAATGAACCAGAAAAAAATTAATCTGGAAATAAATTCTCTGAATGCTTCTTTTAAATACAACTGGCTAAAGCAATATGCGGGAAATTCGCCGGCCGTGGAAAAAAAGCCCTTAACTCAAGTGATTGACAAATGGAAAACCAGATGGGATTCCCTTGATAAGATAAGAATTTCCATGAATCAGCTGCTTTCCTGGACCCATCTTGAGCAATCAAGACTTACTGAGAAACAGATACTTGCCGCCAGTGAAAAAGAGACTGCTTCCGATCAAAAATTAAAGACTGCACTGTCAGCCCTGGAAAGGCAGATTTTAAAAGCAAAACAGTTATCTGATAACCTTATTCTGACCATAGCAGATACAAATAATGATGTGAATGTCCTTTCCGACGACATCAACTGGTTTCTTGAATCACTGGGCCATGAAATGCCATGGTATATGAATGTTAAAGTCTATTTTGAAAAAAATCTCAGTAAATCCTTGAAAAAAGTCAGATCTGTGTTTTTTTATCCTTTGCTTACTGTAGGAGACGTAAATATCACCCTGGCTTTTATCCTTAAATTTATTTTTTTGCTGATAGCAGGATTTTCTGTTTTGAAATTCATACGCAGAAAATCAATAGTTTTTCTTCGGGAAAAAACAAAATTATCCGTTGGTACCATTAATTCAATTACAACACTTGGATATTACGTTCTTCTTGTTTTTGCCGTTTTGATTATTCTAACCTCAGTTGGGGTTGATTTAGGCCAGATTACTGTGCTTGTAGGTGCATTGGGTGTTGGTATTGGTTTTGGACTTCAGACAATTGCCAATAATTTTATCAGTGGCATTATTTTACTTACAGAACAATCTGTGGAAATAGGTGATATCATCAGGCTGGAAAACGGGCTCACAGGAGAGGTGAAAAGAATTGCAATCAGGGCCACCATAGTAAAGACTGTTGATAGTAACGAGGTTATCGTTCCTAATTCAGAGCTTGTTTCAGGACGGGTTGACAATTGGACATACAGTGACAACTGGCGCAGATTAAGAATACCTTTTGGTGTGTCCTATGATTCAGACCCCGATGAAATCGTCAAAATAGCAATTGAAGCTGCAAGAGAAGTAACAGGCACCATAGAAAACATGGTGCATCCAATTAATGTTCGTTTTACAGGATTTGGAGATAACAGCCTTGACTTTACCCTCAGGGTCTGGTGCCGCATGACAAGTCTAAGGAGTGATCAGGGACTGTTAAGTGATTATTATTTTGTTCTTTTTAGGAAATTTAAACAGGCAGGGGTAGAAATACCTTTTCCACAAAATGTTCTTCACATGCAGTCTGTATCCACTGAAGTGTTAGAA
>CAZLBE010000044.1:0-8813 GCA_964557635.1 uncultured Desulfobacterales bacterium | reverse complement strand
GAAATCATGGGCAATACCGCCTGCAAGGGTTCCAATTGCTTCCATTTTATGGGATTGGCGCAATTCAACTTCAAGTTCTTTCCTTGCCTGCTCCGCTGTTTTCCTGTCTGTTATATCAACAATAAGCCCGCGAAATCCGCAGGGCCGGCCGTTCAAATCTGTTCTTAAAGAAACAGAGGCCTCAATTTCAACCTGATCACCCGATTTCCTGAAGGCAGAATATTCAAAGCTTTTAAGTGGCATACCTGTTTTAAAAATAGTCTGGTATTTTTTCTTTATTTCTGCAGATGTTTCATCATCCGAATAATCTCTGTAATTCATTCCTAATAGTTCATCGTGGGGATATCCGGAAATGTCACACATGGCATCGTTAAAAAAAGTCATATTTCCTTTAAGATCAACTTCAAAATAACCAATATTTCTATTTTCAAGTATGGTACGGTACCTTTCTTCATTGTCCCTTAATGTCTGCTCAGCCTGTTTAAGCTCGGATATATCAATGGCCGTACCGATAACTACCATTGGTTTGTGTTTGTCATCAAATTTAACAATTTTTGCCCTGTTATGAAACCACCTTTGTTCGCCGTTTTCAGTCAAAACAGAAAATTCATCGGAATAATAGGAAGTTTTTCCCTCAAGAAATTTATTAAAACGATATTTTGCGCCCTTCACTTTTTTGGGGTGTATCATTTTTAATGTATCTGTAATTTTTTTAAGATCTGTTTTTCCATAACCGGGGAACTTAAATTTATCAGTATCTATTATAAATTTTCCTGTTTTAAGGTTTAACTCCCAGGTAATCGCAAGGCTTACTTCAAGGGCAAGGGAAAGTCTTTCCTCACTTCGGATTAAATCCCGCTGTATTTTCTTACGGTCTGTAATATCCCTTGCAACGTTTAAAACAGCTCTTTCCCCCTTAAAAAAAATTTTTCTTGCATGAAATTCAATATAAATAAGTTTATTATTTTTCGTAAGCATTTCCGTTTCAAAAAAAATACGCTCATCTGTTTTGGAAAGGTCAGGGATTCTTCTGAAAAGTTTCCTGTGCTGTTTTCCTGTAATCATATCGGTTAAAGCCATATGATCCAATTCTTTCCTTGAAAAACCGAACTGCTCCACTGCAATTTCGTTGACTTCTAAAATATTACCGGAAAAATCATAAATAAATACAGGATCGGCCACATTTTCAAACAACTGCCGGTATTGTCTTAATTCTTCTGCCTTTTTTAGATTATTAACCATTATGAATAAAGATGACATTAATTGCTCAACTTCAATAATATTTGAAGAAACTATTTTCTTCTCCTCGGGAAAGGCTTGTTCATCGGCAATTATAAGCGACCTTTTTGATAATTCGGAAAGTGGCTTTACCAATAATCTGCTCAAAAAAAATGATATGAAAATTGTCAGCACAAGAACAAAAATCACAGAATAAAGCACAGGAATTAACACTTTTATTTTTGCATTATGCAATGCATCTAATCGGGTTATATAAATTAAATCAGGAAATTTTCTGTTTACAACCACCGCTGTTTTTTTCCTGTTAAGAACAATATAGGACAACCCGTAATTTTTTATTTTTCCGGTAAAATTTTGAAATCCTTGAAGAGGCTTTCCGGTAAAGATATCCCATGCTTTACCGCCTGTAACTTTAAAAATAGAACTGTATTTATTTTTAGATATAGAGTTATACAGATTTTTATCATTTTTCAGGATATAAATTGCGCCTGCGGTTCCTATTTGATCTTTCTGTCTGAAAACAGGACATGACAAAAAATATAAGAGACCGTACTGCTTAAACATTTTAATTTTACCTTCAGAGCCCGATGACATCAAAATTTTTTCGGATTCCCCATTGTCAAGGTCACAATTAAAAGTTTTAAAAATTTTATCAGAAGATAAAGGTCTTATGCAAAAATGGGTATCTTTTTGCAACCCGTATTTATTATTTAAATGCTCCTGTAGCTGTTGATACACACCGAGCATTAATGTAACTCTAATTGTATTATCAAGGGAAATTTCCCTCAACCGATTCCGGGTTTGCTGGAATTTACCTGACAGGATCTGTACAGCTTCACCGCTCTGTGCTCTGACCCTGTCCTCAAATTCCTTTGTAAGGCTTTTACTTAAACTGAAGTACAATATGCCGGAAACAACAAAGGTTGAACTAATTACAAGCAAAGTAACTATAATGGAAATATAAGTTGACAAATGGAATTTTTTCATATATCTGGCCTTTTTAAAAAATTTATTTTTTAAATACTTCGTCTGCAGCAAGCAGGATATCACCTGGTATTTTAATTCCAAGGGCTTTAGCACGTGAAAGGTTAAAAATGAGAGCAACTCTTTGGGCAACATCAATTGGCAGACTGCCGGGATCTGCACCATTTAAAATGGCAGCCACCTTTTGTCCGGCCTGATACCCCATTGCAAAAAAATCAACTGATGCGCCACCCAATAAACCCATTTTTGCAAAGGCATAGTTCATGGCAATGCCCGGTTTTTTTGCATGTTTAATTGTATAGGCAATGATGTCGCGGGCAGTATAGGTCTTGCCTGAACTATCTTTTAAAAGCAGAGCTCCGGGGTAAAAAGCACTGATTTCAGAATCTGTATTTATTGTATGAATCACTTTTTTATATTCTTCCCAGCATTTGATGGTTTTTCGTTCAATTTTACAGGGAAGAGCATCTTTGCTATGACTTGAATAAAGTTCAAGTTTAACCTGTTCTGCAATTGCTTTACCCGTTGGAGACAGATCATCCAATAAAAGTATTTTTTTCAGATTAATAAGTTTTGAAAAGACCTTGATTGCCTCCCTGATATGCAATTTTTCATAAACACCTGTAATATTTCCTCCAGGATGTTCACGATTATCCATAAAATGTATGATTTTATTATAAACTTCAGGCTGCACATTCATTCCGCTGAATACAATACCTATTTTGCTTTTCGTATCTTGTCCCTTGCACCTTGTCTCTTGTCTCTTATCTCTTGTTTCTTGCCCCTTGTTTCTTGTTTCTTGTATCTTGTTTCTTGTATCTTGTTTCTTGCCTATTGCCACCTGCAAAGGCAGCGCAACGGTTCTGAATGCATTATCATCAAACAAAAGTATTACATCCGGTTGAAAAACCTTTATTTTTTTAAGGACTTTATCTGCCTGCTGCCGTATTAATTCAGGTGTATTATTTTTCTGTTTTGTATCCATGTAATAATCGACAATATCGAGATTCTTTCCAGGTTTCCATCCTGAATCCTCAAGAGCTTTTATTGCTCCATCGTTCTGGGGCTGTCCGCAAACATGGTTTCTTTCATAACTGTTAACAATGAATAACTTCTTTTGTGTCTCTGCAAAACATCTGGCGCAGAAAAAAAGTAAAAGAGATAACAAAAAAAGATAAAGACCTGTTTGCTTTACGTAAATACACTTCATAATAACCCCCGTTTATATATTTTTCCGTTCAGGGAAAAAATATTGTTAATTGAAAAAATTAAAAAATTCATTTTTACTAAAGCTGGCTATGCCCGCAACCCAGGTTCTGTTTATCCGCAGATTACACAGATTAACGCAGAATATCTGTGTAATCTGCGAAATCTGTGGATAAATGATTTAAAAAATTTCTTGTTTTTTATGACAGGATTTCAGGAGTAAGGCACTAATGGCATAATCGTTCTCCTCACTTTGTTGCAACAAGTAAAGAGCACCGGAATTAATGTCAAGAATAATAATCTCGATGATCAAATTTTTATAACCGCAATGAGGCGGATCCGGATCCTCAAATTTCAAAATAACCTCCAGTGCTGACAACTGATAACTGACAACTGCGGCTTTGCCGCTTCAGGTTTTACTATCTGCAACAGAGACGGCAGCCCCGGTTAAGGCATGCTGTACAGTTTAAGTGCATATTTTTGCACACTCCAATTGAATAGGTGCTCATACCACAGGACTTGCATACCATGGGATCAAACCTTTTGGTTACAGGGTTGTATATCATGGAAATTTCCCGTTTATCATGACCTGAAATAAGAGAGGCAAACACCTTAACACAGGGACTGATTATTGATAATGCAGCAATGGGGGTAAACCCTATTTTTATGCTGTACTTATTCAACAGATCTTTTTTCTTGGCTGCAAGTTCATGGGGAATCATATCAATTTTTGATTGTCTTTCCTGAATAAGTTTATCTGAAAGTCCGGTCCTTAAAAGACTTTCCTCCATCTCCTTTTTAAGTGCTTCATAGTACCTGTCAAGGCTTAACGAGTCTCTTTTAAATCTGCGGTTCATGCTGTGGATAAAATCATCAAATTCCCCTTCAACGGCTTCAGGGCCATAGATGCTTACTAATTCATGAATACGTCTGATTTGACTCTCCGAATATCTATAAATATTTATTGTATCAAATTCCTTTTCAATACCTGGCATCATTTCCGACATATCCGGAATCACAGCCCCTGTGTCGATATTAAAGGAAAAATCAAAAAGTCCCTGTTTCTGTTCATCGCTCTGGGCAAGAATCATGCATGTTACAAGGGCATAACGGGTAATCACCTTTCCTGTTCCGGTTATTTTAATTTTACTTTTATGAAATTCAAATTGCTCCCTGATAAGATTGGCAAACCCTTGAGTTTTGATATAGTTAAACTTCAATTCGCACTGAAGAAAGGGCGTAGTTGATCCTGCCATGGATACAATTTTATCAAGAAAAGGGCTTTGGAACTGTATGGAATAAAGATTTTTACCTCCAAAACTTTTTACATTTTCCGTATCCTTTGAAAATGAAATATATTCTTCAACATCAAGTGCATCAGCGAGTTCTTCCGGTATAAGTGCATCCGTAATTAAATCATTCGCAGATTCCAGGACAGCGCCTTTATTTTTTAAAAAACGGCGGGTAAAGGAAGTAAGATCCGGATTGCTTGCTGCAATTGTTTTATCAGAGTTCATAGGAATCTCCAAAAAGCTTGTCATCTAACACACGGGATTTATTGTACCCTGTTTTTGCTCTTTTCATTTTTGTCCCAAGGTTTGTAAAAGCCTTTTTGCGCTCCTGCCTGGTTTTTGAATTCACCCATATATCATAAACCATGTCACTGAACTCTTTTTCACCCCTGATTCGTCCTAAAATCATGTCAATTTCACCGATTACCATTTCAAACATATTGATTTTCCGGTCAAGGATATCAAGGATATAGTCCTCAATGGAACCTGTGGCACAAAAATTAAATATCTGAACCTCTTTTTCCTGTCCTATCCTGTGGATTCTGCCTATCCGCTGCTCTATTTTCATGGGATTCCACGGCAGGTCATAATTAACCATTCTTGAACAGAACTGAAGGTTCCTGCCCTCTCCACCTATTTCCGTTGTAATGAGCACCTGGGTCTTATTTTTAAAAGAGTCAATGGCCTCATTTTTCTGCCTGTTGGTCATGCCACCGTGGAAAAGGGAAAATGAGATATTGTTCCACTCTAAAAATTCAGCAAGGTGTTCTACTGTTCCCTTAAATTTAACAAATACAATTATTTTTTCATTTTCAGACCGGACAAGTTTCAGCAGAGCAAGGTTTTTTGGCGTATCAAGGGTTGTCCTGCACAGATTTTTTACAGCTCTTATTTCCTTCTCATGTTCTACAAGATAGGTCTGTTTTTCAAGCATTTTGTTTAAGGTTGATTCCACAGCCTTTGGTGAAGATCCCGCCTGGGCCAGCAGGTTTATAACAAGTATTCGGGACTTTGCCTGATTTTTTTCAGTAAGGGATGCAATCAGAGCTTCAAGTCTCTCATAAAATGCCTGTTCAGCCTTTGTCGGTTCAATGCGTATGGTTTGTGCAAATCTTGGAGGAATATTAATATCCGCCACAGCCCTTGTATTGCGGATCATCACCTGTGCTAAAAGATCTTTTAAAAGCACCTGATTTTTAGGATCGGTGGGGTCGCCCTTTTTCATGAATTTTTCCCTGAATGAAGTTGCTGTCTCAAGCTGACCCGGCTTGAGCAGCGTGATGAGATTGTATAATTCCATGAGATTATTTTCCACAGGTGTTGCAGTTAACAGCAGTATAAATCTTTTTTTCAGGGAATTTACAAGTTTCCAGTTCAATGTTGTCCGGTTCTTCAGGTGATGGGCTTCATCAACTATGATCATGTCATATTTTTTTGCAGTGATATGATCAAAATTCTTTTTTGATTTGGCATAATTAATGGATGCAATTACAAAGGGGTTTTCCCAGAATTTTTCTGATCCTGATTTATATCCGGGATCATCAGTTGATGGCACATCCATGTCAAATTTTGATTTCATTTCTTCTTTCCACTGACTGACAAGGGGAGTCGGGGTTAAAATAAGGCAGGTCTTTACCATATTTCTTTTAATATATTCGGTCAGTACAATTAAAGCTTCAATGGTTTTACCAAGACCTACTTCATCGGATAAAAGAGCCCTTCCCCTGAATTGTTTTAAAACTTTTTTGGCTGTTTCCTCCTGGTACCAGAAAGATTTTACAGATTTGAGTCCGGAAAGGCAGATAAGGGTTTCAAAGGATTCGGTAAAACGGATCTCATGACTTGTCAGGGCAAGTTCATACATTTCAGGATCTGCAGGTACAGGATCTGAAAAAGCTTTTAAAAAAGGTTCAACATCTATTTTATATGTTATGGGAACCTTGGCAGTCATAGCAAAGCGTGCTGATTCAGAATTTTTTCCCGATTTTTTTTCTATGCTTGACTCTGCTGGAAAATCCTTCGGCGTATCCTGCTTTGAATTAGCACTTGACACACGGCCTTTTTTACCATTATTTTTCAGGCCGGATTTTTTTTGTGTTGCAGGTGTATTTTTTTGTCTGCCCTGCTTAAATGATCCGGAATATTGATTGTTTTTTTCAAAAATTTCTTTTTTTTCTTTTGCTTGAAGTTGAAAAGTACAATATTCTCTTATAGCTTCTAAGGTCTTTTTTGTTTTTCTTTTGTCTTTTATTTTAAGTTGTCTGAAATTTTTAAGCAGATTATCAGCGTTTTGAAGACATTCTTTATATCTTTGAGAGTTATAAAGCAGTGATATCCTGCGTATTTTCATTTCATTGTCTAATTTTCCCATTTTTTCCAGACATGAAAAGGCATATAATTCCAGATCTCTGTTGCTGCTTGCTAACCCGATATCACACATAAGCAGAAAAACCATTTCTTCATTCGGCAGAATTTTTGCCGCTTTTTTAATGGCTTTCACAGCATAATCCAGATCACCTGTGTCAAAACCAAACTCAGCATCGTAAAAAGAAAACCAGCCGTTTTCACGGTAACTACGTTGAGCCTTGGCTGTTTTGATCTTTTTTTTCTTTGCTTTACGTTTCTGTTTTTTTCTGTCAGTTTTTGCTTTGCTCACAATTTTTATTTACCCTGAAAATATCCTTATACTCGGCGATCAAATTTTTTCACAAATTCTACCCGGTTCCGGAAAATTATATTGTTCGATACTGGAAATCAACCAAAATGACAACAATCAGGATGCCGAAAATTGTTGTTAAAAACCATAATAAGCTGATATAATAGGTTTTAAAAGGTCATGTCATAAAAATATGGCCATTTTTATTAAAATATGTAATATCAATATATTGTAAAAACTTGATCACGGCAATTTTAATTTGATGAACTTATAAAATTATTTCACATGTAATGTCAAAAAAAATATAAACTACTTTTTAAATAACCGCCATGAGGTCGATCCTGATTGACCTATTTGCCTCTCAACAAATGTAGGACTGAAAGTGCGAAGCCAATAGTATGGCAAAAAGACGAAAATGCAAGCGTACTCAAAGACCGTTATGTTGAAAACGATGATTCAATCCTGCCATTGTATTGCCTGATCCATCCTAAAATAGTGCTTTTTAAAAGTAAGCGGTCAATAAACCCCACCTTCCAAAAACGATTGAGCTGATGTATATATGTTCTTAATGCTTGATCTGCAGTAGGGACGAATCAATGTACTGGGGCATCAACTCTTTGAAATCATCTTTTGTCATGGCATTGGGCAAATTTTTAAGAATGTATTTTAAATAAGCAGCAGGCTTTATCCCGTTGGCTTTAGTGCCTTACCCCTGAATTTCTGTAATAAAAAACAAAAAATTGAGTCAGGCACATGGGTTGCGGGCATAGCTCGCTTTAGCTGTTTCAATAAGGCTGTAAGAAACGGCTTTGCCAAGAAGACCCTGCGGGGGGAGTCACTAACACCCATGGCATCCGGCCAGGTTTTAAATTTTTTAAAAATGGGTTTGGCTTTGGCCTGACGTTCTTCATAGAGCTCCCGGGGGGAGAATCCCTTTTCGGCAGCTTTACGTTCTATCTTATATAATTTGCGGATGTATTTCAAAGCTGTATCAGCATGTCCGGGTTTCTTTTAAAAAATTTTGTGCAACATCCCCTGATCGGGTTGAATGATATTGGTACAGCAAGGCGGTCTTGCCTGGCGGCCTCCCCGGAAGATCCACATATATGATTTCGTTGATGGCTTTCTGTCAGGCTCTTTTAAAACCCGGACTGTGGTTTCATCAATATTAATCAATGGGCCTGACAGGATTTCTTCTTTGAACATATCAAGCAGAATATCACAGGCATCGGCAACTTTCATGGCCCAGGAACACATGGTTGAACGAGGCAGGTCAATCCCCAGCCGTTTGAACTGTTTTTCCTTAAAAAGCGCAGCCCTGCTACAATACGCATCAGATAGACAAAAATAATACGCATGAATGGTACCGGGCTGTTTTTTCTTCGAACGATCTCGAATTTTGATATAGATATGCAAAAAACAACATAAAATAACGA
>CAZLBE010000043.1:0-8853 GCA_964557635.1 uncultured Desulfobacterales bacterium | reverse complement strand
CAACAGCCTGGGGAGCATCCCTGCCAATGGCAAGATTCATGGCAAAGGCAGGTATTAGCCAGTTAACTAAGATGGAATGAAAATTGCGAAAAAACCGGGCAAATTCAATTTTGCCCTTCTGCCATGGCAGGCATGGCATTGATAATGGATATCATCAGGGTTGATATAATAATTTTCATATTTTTATGTTTTCATTAACAGACAGTACAGGGCAGGGTGCCTCTAAAATAACAAGCTGGGCTGTTGAACCAAACAGCAGTTTTCCAACCTTTGAATGTTTTTTAAGGCCGATAATTATTTCATCAACCTTTTTTTCCTTTGCAAACTCAATGATATCCTCTCCCGGGGTAAGGCCCCTGACAAGGAGGTGATACCTGCAGTCAATTCCATTGTTTTTAAATATTTCATCGGCGTGCATTTTAAGTTCGTTTTCAAGCGTGTCTGTTTCCTGTTTTGTTATGTTTGAGCTGCTTGACATAACAAGATGTACAATTGCTTTTGAATCCTTTGCCCTTTTTACGGCAATTTTCATCGCTTTAACCGATGCAGTACTCTTGTCATAGCATACAAGAATTTCCATTTTGTTTTCTCCTCTTATTTTTTGTCTATGCCATTGATTTAAGGCAGTTTTGATAAGTATTTAACGCATTTTGAGAAAAAAGTACAAAGATAACTTTTTTAATGCATATCTGCTTTTCTAAAATGTTCTCTGCTGCTTTTATGGCAATTATGCATGCATCTTCCATGGGAAAGCCATAAACTCCGCAGCTTATTGCAGGAAAGGCAATGGTGTTAATATCTTTTGATTCTGCAGCTTTAAAACAATTTTCATAGCAGCTTTTAAGAAGGCTCTTTGATTTTTCTTTTCCTTCTTTATAATAAACAGGTCCCACCGTATGGATTACAAATTTTGCTGCAAGTCTGTATCCTTTTGTAATTTTAGCTTCCCCTGTTTTGCATCCGTTAAGTTTTCTGCATTCTTCAAGAAGTTCCGGACCTGCAGCCCTGTGAATGGCGCCATCAACGCCTCCCCCGCCAAGCAGGGAATTATTGGCGGCATTTACAATGGCATCGGCTTTTAACCGGGTGATATCGCCCTGAATGATCTCAATGTTATTTATAATTGTGTCTTTCATGCCATTTTCCTTTTTTCCCTTGGGTCATTTTCCCTTTTTCCCATGCGTTAAGCCATGCAGCTTTGTATTTCAATTGCTTTATGATAATTAATTTGATATTTTCCTTTAACTTTGAATGTACAGTCTAATCATTTTATGTGAAAAATTCAAGGCGGTATTTTTAAATTTTTTTTAACGGCCATGAGGTCGATCTGGATTTGGCCCAAATTGCACCAAAGAATCAAAGATTCTGACAAATTATGGGTAAATCATTTGATCCCTTAAGTGATGGTATTTAAGGTATGAAAAATAACCAATCTGTGCTTGCACCTGTTGTAGCAAATAAAAAAGGTGATATTTTTGATCTTGATGGTTTTGGTGCTGCGGCAATGCAGGGCGAAAACCCCGTGCTTCTAACAGAGAAAAATACAATAAAAATGCCCTACGGAAGTGAACTTATGATGCTTCCCGATCACAGGCCTGTTGTTTTTAATTTTAATACGGAAAATTTTGAAGTGCTTGATGAACATCCGTATTCTCCGGGAGAAAAAATTTATCCCGTTGCCATTTTTAATTCCCCGGGCTATGTAAACAGGTATTTCTGTGCCTATGAGAATAATAGTAATCTTCTGCCCTTATTTTCATATTGCGCTTCAGGATGGGGTGAAAAAGGTTTCAGATCTGCCGCCATCTGCGTTGAGACTGAAAGACGTCAGGATTTAAGGCTCATGCCTTTGGAACAGGTCAGATCAGGCGTTGATTCCATGCGTGAAAAGTACCCGGACAACAGGCTTATGCGCCACCTTGAACGTTGCGCTCTGGAATATGGATGTCCTGCTGCTAAAAATTTTTTCATAGGCAGGTTTGAGGCGCCTCTTCCCACTTCAAAAGCGTGCAATGCCAATTGTCTCGGGTGTATTTCCTTTCAGGAATCTGACAGGCTTATTGCCTGCCAGGACAGAATTTCTTTTACTCCCAGTCCCAATGAAATATCCGAAGTTGCTTTGGAGCATATTTTAAAGGTGAAAAACGGCATTGTAAGCTTTGGTCAGGGATGCGAAGGTGATCCTTTAACTGCCTTTCATGTTATTAAACCTGCAATAAAGGCTGTAAGGGAGATTACCTGTTCAGGCACAATTAATATGAATACAAATGCAGGCATGCCGGATCGTTTAAAAGAACTTTTTGATGCAGGTCTTGATTCCATAAGAGTCAGTATGAATTCAGTGAGAAAATCATGTTATACAGCCTATCACCGGCCAAAAACATATGATTTTTCCGATGTGATAAAAAGTATTAAAACAGCCGGAGAAAAAGGGAAATTTGTTTCCATAAATTATTTGAACTGTCCCGGGGTGACCGATTCGGAACTGGAGTTTAAGGCTTTAAAGAAATTTTTAAAGGAACTGCCCGTTAACATGATACAATGGCGTAATTTAAACTATGATCCGTTAAATTATTTCCGGATTATGGAAAAGGCCGGTGGGAAAAGCCGTCCACTTGGAATGAGTCACATCATTGCAGAGCTTAAAGTGCTTTTTCCGGATCTAAGACACGGATATTTTAATCCTCCAAAGGAAGAATTTTTTAAAAGCAGGCCTTAATGCTCAAGAGTCATGCCGAAAATTGTGTTCCAGATTCCGTCGGGGCAGGAGTGGTCAATGATTTCAACGGGCTTTTTTCTAAGTTCTGAGAAAATTTTTTCAGTTTCACTTTTAAGAAGACCTGACAGGATGAAATATTTTTTATCTAAGAAATTTTTATCCTTTATAATTTCCTTCATAATATCATAATGAATATTTGCAATAACAAGATCAGCTGGGATGGAAATAAAATCCTCCGCCCTTGCCTGTATTGCAATGATTTTATCCTCAAAGGCATTCAGCCTGACATTATTTAATGCTGTTTTCACTGCAAGAAGGTTAAAATCAAGGGCAAGAATTTTTTCACATCCAAGAGCTGCAGCCCCAAGGGATAATAGTCCTGTTCCCGTTCCAATATCTATCACCCTTGAAATATGCTTTTCTGTACAGAGATGTTCAATGTATCCGAGACAGTTTTCAGTTGTAGGATGCCTGCCCGTTCCAAACACCACACCCGGATCAAGCAGAATCTGCTTTAAATCAGGATTGTTTATAAAGGGAATTTTCCATGGGGGAGATATGCAGAAAACACCTGTTGTGTATGATTCTATTTTGTCCCCGTGCCATTGGTCACAGGTCATCTCATATTTATCAATAAATTTAAGGTCAGGGTTATTTTTAATGAGATTTTCCACAAACCTGTCATCCGGCGGAGATGAAAAAAAGAGAAACGAATAACCGTCTTCTTCCCAGTTTCCTATGAAATTTTTTCCAGGAGAGTTTATTTGATCTTTTTGGGAAATACCCTCAAAATAGTATATATAAAGATTTTCATAGGGATTTGTTATAAACGCTGTTTTATCCATTAAAAAACACCTGTTATTATAGTTCAGTTTTGTGATTTATAATATAATCTCCGATTTTTTCAGCGGAATCTCCAAAAAGGTCCTCGATTTTTATAAGGTTTAAAAGCTTGTCATCCCATGGGATGCTGCCGGTTTCAAGGACAGTATCTTTTATCCTTGTATATTTGCCGCCAAGGGCTTTAATCCTTTTCAGCAAAGAGACCTGTTCCATCTTTTTAAATGATACATTTAAGGAAAGGATATATTGAATGGCATTTCCAGCCATTGCAGCAGGTGAGGTACCTGGGGAAAAGGAAGCAGAAGGCGGTGAAGAAGGTGAAGCTGAATGAGTCATGGTGGAAGATGGTAAAGGCGTAGATAATGGCGGTGTCAGCACCGGAATAACAAGTATGCTTTTGCCGTCTTTTCTTCCCCTGCCGATATAAACGTTTCCTTCCTTTACAATGATATTTTTGGTACCCTTAAGTTTGTGGTCAGTTTCCACCCTTGAAGTCTCCGATTCAAGTGCACCGGTTTTTCTTACTATGTCAATTCTTGTTTTTTCTACAGGTTCGCCAAGCAGGTTAAGTCCCGAAATTTTATATAATAGTCCGCCTTTTATTGCAGCGATGATTTCCTGGAGGTTTTTAATAACAAGCACGTTATTATTTGTTATCTGGGAGATCTGTATTCCATGCAGTGCAAGTTCATTAAACAGAACACCTTCAAAGTGCTCTATGATCCTGCTTGTGCCGACTGTTACTGTTTTTGCCTGGTGCTTTATGGCATCAACGGGTCTTGCCATTGTGTTGATCGCCTCGGCCATGTTTTTAGAAAAAGCCTCTAACATGTTTGCAGGGGTACCTTTTTTCCCAAAGTCAATTTCAAAATCGGAAACAGGAAGTCTTCCTGAAAGATATTTCAGAATCAGTGTGATGTTGGCCACATTATCAAGGCTCATGATGGCTGCCGGAAATTTTTTCTCCCGTCGTCTTTGTGAAAATTCATTGTAAAATTCCGCAATTTTTTCTCTGAATTTTTTTTCCAGAATGATTTCATAAATATCATGCCCCATTGATCTGTATTCATCTATTAGTTCCTGAACTTCATTTCTTGCATTGTACATGAATTGTGAAACCTCATTTATTGCAAGGGCTGCGTAATATCCCCATATATGGCCTACAAGGGTGTTTAAAACAGGGGCAAAATGTTCCTTTGTACGGGGAATGCGGAATATGTTGCTGCTGTACGGGTTAAATCTTTCTTCTCCGTAATCTGTTATCACAACGGGCGTCGCCTTGTGTGCATTAAATATTGCAGTATCCTTTATAATATCACCAAGAACACTTTCCCTTGTTCCTGCAGCACATATGATGATCAAAGGTTCAGATGAAAGATCAATATGTTTTTTATCTTCAACAAAATCGGAAGAAATTGTTTTATAGCACAACTCACTTAGCTTTATCCTTATCTCATCGGCACTTGTCTTATTGGCACCGCTTCCAACGGTTGCCCAGAAATTTTTGGATACGGCAAGACGGCGTGCAGAAGCGCCTATATCATCTTTCATGGCAAGGATTTCTCTCATTTTATCGGGCAGGCTTATAAGTTCGTTGATCTCTTCAAATATGAACTGGGCAGGTTTTGCCATTGTGATTGATGCAATGTAGAGCCCTAAAACAGCTCCTGCCGCAATCTGTGAATAAAAGGCCTTTGTGGATGCAACGGACATTTCAATATCCCTGCCGCTGCTTGTGTAGAAAACACCATGGGTCTTGAATGTAAGATCGGAATCTCTTCTGTTCACAATGGCAAGGGTGCGGGCGCCTTTTTGCCTTGCCATATCAACGGTTTTATTTGTATCCGTTGTGGTACCGGACTGACTTATGGCAATCACAAGGTCTTCTTTCATGGATTCCGTGTCTTTTTCATCTTCGTTTATAGAGAATCCTGAGAGTTCAGATGATTTCAAGGCACGTATTTCAATTCCTGAATTTGCAAGGTAAAACTTCAGGATATCTGCGCATCCCCTTGCAGCAACGCCTGCCGTTCCCTGGCCGATAAAACATATTCTTTTTATTGTTTTGTCTTTTAATTCCTGCTCAATGAATTCCGGGACAATAGATCTGTCAAGGGCTATTGAATACATACCGGTATCAGGGGATGTTTTCCATTTGTTAATCAGGGTTTTTTCAACTGATCCCGGGGCTTCTGATATTTCTTTTAAAAAATAGTGGGGATAATTCTGGCGGTCGATGTCCCTTGAGGTTATCTCACTTGATCTTATATCATCACTTGTTATTTCAATGGGAGATCCGTCATAGGAGAACGATTTAATTCCTGCAAGTCCTCCATCTGACATCTGGTTTAGGATAACTATCTGTCCGTTTTTTTCACCGTCAAGTTTTATGAAATTCTGTGTTTCCTCAACAATACCGTAGAGTTCCGATGCAGTGATATAATGATCTGCGCCAAGTCCCACAAAAAGCGCCTGGCCGCTTCCCTTCTGGGCAAGAAAAATTTTGCCCGGTGCAAGGTCAGTATGCATGCTTATGGCATGGGAGCCTTTAAAATCATTTAAGGCAAGTCTGAATGATTCTTCTATCTCATGCCCCTGTTTCAGATAGTGATCGATCTGGAGCGGGATTATCTTTGTATCCGTTGTGATTTCATGATTTATTGTCCCGTATCGTTCTTCATATCTTTCTTTAAGATCAAAATAATTATCAAGATCTCCATTAAGGCTTACATGGATTATTCCGGACTTTTCGATTCGTTTGTCATTGGGCTGATTATCAGCAGGATGGCAGTTAGCCTCTGTAATATCTCCAACAGAGGCCCATCTTGTATGGGCTAATATTGAACTGAAATCATAGTCCTGTTCCGTTAAAACCTGCAGTATCTGGTCGTTCCGTATCTGGTTTCTCAAAAAGGAGATATTGTCACCAAGCGCTCCTATTTCAGCAGCGCATTTATAAACAATGGCCATGCTTACAAGATGATCTCGATTGTTTTTTCCATCTGCATTGATTTCATTATAAGTGTCATTGATGGTGATACTGTTATTTGTCAGTATGGTTCTGTTTGTTCTCTGTTTAAGATCCGTTGAAAGGCCTGAATCTATAAGGGCTCTTCTGAATTTTTCAAAATTTTCTTTTGTGAATACAAATAAAAGGGAAATGCCTGCAGAATCCCTTCCCCTTACTTCAAGACGGTCAAGGCTGTTTAAAACAGCATTTATCCTTTTGAAAGTTTTGTATTTTTCTTTATTTTCCTGTTGTTCAGGCCTTGTAACAAGATCATTTATTCTGTGTATATTTTCAAGGACTTCTCTTTTAATGCACCATACAGCATCCTCCAATGAATCAATTCTCTGAATACATGTTTCAACCTCTTTTGCACCAAGGTCTGCCATCGCTTTTTTTAAATGATCTTTTTCTTTTTTTATTGCTGCATCAGCAGAGGTGATAGTTTTTAAAAGTTTTTGCTGGCTGTTTTCGTCAAAGAATAATTGTAAAAATGGATTTTCGGTTTTCAGAATCATTGCGTTTTTTAAAAGTGAACATAGTTTTTCTTTTCCTCCAAGATAATTTTTCTGCAGAGAAATTTTGTTTTCCATGCAGTATTCAAGACAATGAAGGAAAATAACGGAAACAAGATGATCAATGGCCTGAATATCAGACTGGCAGGATAATTCTGTCTTTTTTTTACCCTTAAAAGCAACAAGAGCAGAGATGCCGCAGCATAATCTGCCTGGCATTAAAGGAAATAGAATAAGGGAGTTTTCCTCTGCATTATTGATGGATTTGCCAAATTCAAGCTTTAAGGATAAAATTTTTTTTATTTTAAATAGAATTGTTTTATGATGCACCATTGTTTTTTCCTTAAAGTTTTTTTTCCGAATCAAAATAAAGTGTAAAATATTTTTTAATAATCATTCTGCCATACCTTGCAGCCCTTGTACCAATATATTTTCTGTGCCCCACTAAAACTGCAAGAACAATCTGCTCTTTACTTTTTTTTGCTCTGGCAAAGCCTGTGAACCAGTCGTACTTTACACTGTGCTCTTTATTGTAAATTGAACCTGTTTTTCCCCCAATGGTAAGTCTTGAAAGAATGCGATTCCTTTTGAACCCACGGAATGATTTTTTTGCAGTTCCCGTTGTAATGGTTTTTTCCATCATTTTCATCATCGTTTCTGCAGTTTGTGCATCTATAATACGCATAGCTGTTTTCTGTTTTCTTGTGTATATTGTTTTTCCATGTGAATTTTTTACCTTATCAACAATACCCGGTACAGGTTCCATGCCTGAATTTAACAGGGTTCCGGAAAGAACAAGCGCAAACACCGGTGATATCTTTGTTGTTTCATTAAATCCGCATCCCACTTCAGCCCATTGATACGGGCGGTCGGTTATCTTGATACAGCCTGTCTTAAAAGGAAAATCAGATTCAATATTTCTGTTGAATCCAAAGGCAGAAGCGTATTTCTGCAGTGTCTCTCCGCCAAGGTATTTGGAACCTATCCTCCCGAAAACAGGATTTATGGATTCTGCAAAGGCATGGGCAAATGATACTTTTATGGTGTATTTATTTTTTCTTTCTTTAAGCTGCCTTTTGTAAAGGGTGTATTTCCCACCGTTGAAATAGATGGGAGTATTAGGGTGATACCCGCAGTTTTCAATGGCAGCCGATGCAGTGACGATTTTAAATACACTTGCAGCAGGATATTGACCCTGGGTGCATGTGTTAAATTCTGGGTTGGAAAGATCAAACCCGGCCATTGCAAGTATTCTGCCTGTTGCAGGTTTCATTACAACCATTGCAATGCGTTGGGGTTTTCCCCGGTCAATTGTTTTGAGCATGTCAAGTTTTGATATTATAAACCGCTGAAGTTTTTCATTAAGACTTGTATCTATTTCAATGGGTTCGCTGCCGTAATTTAAAATAAACCTGCTTTTTTCCCTGTTGATCAGTGCTTTATTGTCTTTAAGCAGGTGTTGTAATTCTGCTTTTGTGATTTTATTATAAGTTTGATTTAAAGCCTTATCCTTGTCTGCAGGATTATTTTTATTATCTGAAAAATGGAAATTGGCGATGCTTTCCATTAAATTGCTGATCATATTATTGTTAATAAATCCTGGAAAACTCAGATTCAGGAAATAAACCAAAGCAAAAATTGTTAAAACAGGAATAAAAAATTTTTTCAGGCCTGAAAAACGTTTTTTCCTTCTTGAATTAAGCTGAAGTTCAGACTGAAATTCACGCCATGTGTTTTTTTTTGAATTCAAATACAATGTTTTAACTCTT
>CAZLBE010000042.1:5682-8987 GCA_964557635.1 uncultured Desulfobacterales bacterium | reverse complement strand
TTAGAACAAAGCATTTGAGGATACGGTGATAAAAGGCGAGGTTTACATAATAATGAGTATTGTTCAGAGTAATTCGATATTGTTGCCCCACAAAGGCAAATCCTTTGCCAAGCTCCAAAAGAAAATGACTCAATTTATCAATCAACGCATTTTCAAGAGATTTTTCTGAATACTGCTTACCCTCAGGAATATTTAAGGACTCAAACACATAAGGGTCTTTAATAATATCTTTGGATTGTTCAATAACAATGCCTTTTTGTGAAAGTTCAAGCACTTCTTTTTTATTTTTACTCAAGGATAGTCTTCCAAAAAGGGCTGAATTCCTCTGGCGTTTTAGCTCCCTTACAGACCAATTGTCATGATTACATTGTTTTTCATAAAAAGATCGACTTGTATCATCTGAAATAGATAATAATTCAATATAATGGGACCAGCTTAATTTGCCAGACAGTGTCTGGCATTTTGGATATTTAACATATAGCAGGCGCATGTATTGCAGATTTGTTCTGCTAAATCCTTTTCCAAACTGTTTCCCCAGATCTTTTGATAGTTCTTTCAGCAGTTTTTTCCCATACTCTGCTTTTGGTATTCCAGCCTGTTCAAATTCAACAATTCTTTTGCCAATATTACAGTAGGTTTCCAACAAGACTGTGTTGACTTTCCTTATTGCTGCTGTACGCCCAATTTCCAACAGTGCTCCGATATCGGAGACTAAATCTTTATAATTATTTTCAGATAGATGATTTACCATAATTATCCATGCCACCTATATTAATTCCATTTTTTGGGAAAGCCACTCATAATTTTTTTCAAGGAAACGATATTCATCTTCTGTGACATTTTCACGCTGAGATCGAATAAAATTTACATTACTCAACCCCCAACTTTTGAATGTTTGTAGAGTAAGGCATCTTTGCTCAGACTTTCCGCCTTCTGAAACCACAATCCTTATCGGAAGAGGTAAAAAAAATAATCTTATCTTGCCGTGGAGCAGAATGTGTCTGCCTCTTCGCAGAATCTGGCTCTTCACTCCCTATTGTTTTTTTACCGTCATACCCTGTGAAAAAAATTCGGGAAAATAGTTTTTTAAGATCTCAAGCTTGCAACAAGCCTTCCTGTTTTTACAAAAAGCTCAAGTGCATCCTTGATATTGCGGCACAATATATCCGCTGATGTCACGGTAATGACAGACGCTCCCTCATCCTGCAAAAGAGCAATACCAATTTTTGCCTTTTTCAGCATCAGAGCATCATTCCTGCCATTGCCGATGCATATGCAGGAATCTGGCCCAAGCTGTTCAATATATTCAAGTTTGCCCTTATCCTGGTTGTCCTTTGGCATTATAGTAAGTTTAAGAGGAAGATCCTTTAGCTGATTTGCCGCTTTCCCAAAGGTATCTGCCGTGATAACATGAATTTTAAGGTCACTGGAAAGTTTTTGAACAAGCTCACTAACACCGTTGAACAGCTCTCCGTCACACGCCATGGTGCCGTTATAGTCCATGACAAGATGTTCAAGTTCTAGATCTCCAAAGCCCGGCACTGATATTTTTATCATTTATGTTTCCTCCTTGTTGTCGGATTATTTTAAATATTTTTTACGACATAAAAAGATTAAGAGCAAGTTTTTTCCATGCAACCCTGCAATTTTAATTTATAAGCAAAGCATGCAGTTTTAGTAGATATTACAATTTACATTACTTGATGATGAATACTGTATAAAAATAAAATACAATTTATCCATTGCAATAAAAGACAACCATGATTAATATAGATTTAATGCGTCCATTTGGACAAAACAAATAATTTTTAAAGGAGGTAAACGCTTTAGATAAAAAAAGGTATCACACACAAAAAAACACAAAAGAAATAAAAAGAATGGCGCATAAATACAATTAATCCATTAACACAAGGAGATCAAATCATGAAAAAAGGCGAAAAACTTATTGTTGTTGGATGCAGCGGTGCTGGTGGGCCTGCTGCAATGTTGGCTAAGAAACTTATGCCTGAAGTTGATGTAACTGTCATTCGAAAAGAAAAATTTTTTATTGTGCGGTGAGCGCTTCCCCATGTCGTGGCCGGTCTGGCCGCGCCAATGTCCATTGTTGTTCCTGATAAAAAGCTTGAAGGCGCAGGTATTAATGTCTTTATGGATGAAGTCACAAAAATTGATTCTAAGAATAAAAATGTAACAACAGCAGGCGGCAAAAAATTAAATTACGACAAACTGATTCTTGCAACCGGCTCAAGCTCTTTTATACCTCCATTTGAAGGCAAGGATCTAAAAGGCGTTATGTCATTACGCGGTCTTGATGATGCAGAAAAAATCAAATCCTTCATTGAAACGAACTCCCCAAAAAAAATAGTTTTCATTGGGGCAGGTTTCATTACAATGGAAATTGCCTCCCTTCTTTCTGCACAAAATCCAGGCGCTTTTGATATAAGCGTGATTGAATTTCTCAATCGTCCTCTTCCCCTTATGCTTGACAAAGATATGGCTGATCTGGTTCAGGAGTATCTTGAAGAAAAAGGTCTTAAAATTCTAACGGGCAAAAAAGTTGATAAAATTCTGGGAACTGACGGAAAGGTTACCGGTGTGGAACTTGCTTCCGGAGAAAAACTTGAAGCCGACATGGTGTTTGTCAATGTCGGTGTAAGACCTAATGTTAAGCTTGCAGAGGATATAGGGCTTGAAATCACAAAGCTTGGTATAAAGGTAAACGAATTTCAGGAAACATCCGATCCTGATATTCTTGCCACTGGTGACTGCGTTGAAAAAACAAATTACATCACAAAAAAACCTGAGGGTGGAAGGTTAAGAGGTCCTGCAGTTGTCCAGGGACGTCTTGCAGCTAAACGTCTTGCAGGTTACGATATTAAATTCCCCGGAGTACTTAATGCAGGCGGATGCCAGATGTTTGATCTTGTAATCAGCGCAACCGGTTTCAGTGAAGAGATGGCTGCAAAAGAAGGATTTGAAACTGTCTGTGCCACGGTTGATTCAAGGAGCAAACACGGAATGATTCCAGGGATGAAACCGTGGAGAATCAAACTTATTTTTGACAAAAAAACCCAGAAAATTATTGGCGGCCAGATTGTCAGTCATGCTGTTCCGCCGGCAAGGCAAATTGATGCAATTTCCGGATTTATCATGGGAGAAAAAACTATTCCGGATCTGACCATGTTTACATCGGCCAGCAACCCTGATATTTCTTCTGAACCAAGTATGGAACCTATTGCAATTGCAGCGGAACAGGCTTTACAGAAATTAAAATAAAAAATTAAAATACGGGGAGGTGCCATATG
>CAZLBE010000042.1:0-5582 GCA_964557635.1 uncultured Desulfobacterales bacterium | reverse complement strand
AACAGGCTTTACAGAAATTAAAATAAAAAATTAAAATACGGGGAGGTGCCATATGTACTGCCCCGTATTTCTTTTTTTTAAATCAATGATCAGATTTTTTAATTTCCTGTCCGATACGACAAACCGATAAATGATTGAATCGTTATTACAACCACTAAAAATAATTTCTAATGATAATCATGCGTGCCAAGGACCACATCGATCCCGAAAGCATTTTTCAGCATTTCAGCTTTTTCTTCAGGGGTTGAATACGGGCACTCGGGTTTTGCGCCGACCATGCAGGATGACAGGTAAATTTTATCGGGTTTAAGCTCGGAAACTTTCATGGTCATGCCTGTATTTGGAACCATTGTACGTCCGGGGCACTCACATTTAACAAATCCAACGACCTGGGACTCTTCATCAAATTTACCCTCTCCAAGAGCTGCAGCTTTAAGACATCTCCATTCCCCGGGGCATCCATATCCGGCATCCATGTATGATCCGCATCCAATCACAACTACTTTTTCCATTATTTTCTCCTTAAATATCAAATAATTTCAGCCATAAAAAATCCAGACACCATCCACAGAATTGAAGTCCGAAAACTGAAATTATAATGTTAATATCCGGTAAAACCGTTTACCTGAAGCGATACTCAGCATAAGTTTTTCCCGTTAATTCCACAACAAATTAATACATTCCCTGCGATAAATCCATATATAACCGAACAAAATTTTAAAAAAAAGAAAAAAAGAAAATAATTTTTAATATTCTTAAATATGTTTACACTGAATTACCAAGTTATCCGCTTTACCTCTTTACCGCTTTGTTTTCCCTTTTTTATTTTGCAAACCATTTTTATTGATAAACACATCCTGGCGCAACACACCATACCTGTTAAAACAAACTGGTAGAGTCATCAATATGGTCAGCACAACACTGATTATTGTGCTTGTGACAATGGCCACCATGATCATGATCTGATATTTAATCGCAACCTCGGGATCTGCACCTCCCAGAATAACGCCGGTCATCATGCCGGGCAGAGCAACAATGCCCATGGTTGCCATGGCAGCAAGGGTCGGTTTTAAGGCAAGATTAATACTTTCCCTTATATATGGCAGCAAAGCCTCATACTGGGAAGCACCAAGGGATAACACATACAGATATTTTTTTGTATCATTCTTTATGTTTTTATAAAATGTACTGATACCAACGATATTGCCCCTGAGAGAATTACCAAGCAGCATACCGCCAAGTACAATGAGATATCTTGCATCAAAAATATTATCAATTGGAATCACTACAATGTTCAGATACATGATGACAGAAAAGGTGGCAATGGAAAATGAAAAAAAACATGGAATAACAATTTTACTGATTTTTATGGCAGAACTTTTAACGGCGGAAAAAACAGCCACAAGAATCATGACAATCAACCAGGAAAGATTGATTAATGTGTTATTCCACAAAAAAAGATATTTTAAAAAAATGCCAATCAAAACAAGCTGAATTGTCATCCTCGCTGCAGAGTAAAAAAGAGATTGAATTAAACCAAGACCGTAAATCAGGCTCAGAGCAACTGGTACCGCAAGCAGAAGAAATGTTAAAATTAGTGAAAATACAGAAAGATCTATGGTTTCCATTTACCCTCCTCAAGGTTAAATATTTTTACACCGGGGCTGTCAAACCATATGGAATCGTGGGAATTTACAAGGCATGTCCAATTTTTTTCTGCAAGAAAATAATCCACAACTTTTTGCTTAAGGTGCCCGTCAAGAGAGGAAGTCACCTCATCGAGAAAAAAAATTTCCCTTTTAAGAAGAATTGCAATAACAATGGACAGGCGCTGTCTTTCACCGCCGGATAAATCCCCTGTATCCTTGTCAGGAACATCTCTTCCAAGTTCAAAATAAGTTAAAAGCTCATTAATTTTTTTTTCATTAAAATTCAGAAAAGAATTTGTTTTAAGGCCTGAAACAAAGGTGAACAATTCTGCAATTTTTCCGTCACCAAGGCTTACATCCTGATCAATATAGGCAACATCCTTACGGACATTCCAAACGCTTTTTTCATCAACAAGCTCTTCTTTAAAGAAAATTTCACCGCTGTCAGGCTCTGCAAACCCTAAGAGCAGATTAAATACAGAACTTTTCCCGGAACCTGACTTTCCTGAAAACACCACCTTTTCTCCCTGGTTTATTTCAAAGGAAAGATTGCTGATTATTTTTTTGCCGTTAAAGGACAAATCTATATTTTTGAATTGAATCATGATAATCTTATAAAATTCTCTAAAGCAACAAAGCCGCTGTTATCTATCAGTTATCAGTTATCAGTAGTCAGTAGTCAGTAGTCAGTGGTCAGTAGTCAGTTATCAGCAAAAGCATATATAAACTTTCATACCAGTTGAATATACATATAAGTTAAAACAAGAAAGTGTTACAACACCATACCGCCGTCGCACACAAGAGCTGTACCCGTTGTAAACGATGCTGCATCCGAAACAAGGTACAGCACGGCTCCTGCCATTTCTTCGGGTTCTGCATATCTTGCCATGGGGATCTGGGCTAAAGCCTTACTGCAGATTTCATCAGAAGAAATAATTGCACTTGCAAATTTTGTGTCTGTTAAACCTGGCAGCAGAGCATTTACCCTGATACCCTTTGGAGCAAGTTCCATGGCAAGGGTCTTTGTCATACTTAAAAGAGCAGCCTTTGTGGCAGAATAAATTCCCTGGTACAGGGCCGGTTTGACAGCATTTACCGAAGAAACATTCACTATTGCCCCTTTGTTTTTCATCAGTGGAACAGCATATTTTATCATAAAAAACGGACCTTTAAGATTCACATCAATTGTTTTATCCCATATGGTCTGATCCGCTCCGATCATCTCCCCGAAATAGGGATTGGCAGCAGCGTTGTTTACAACAATATCATTGGCTGCAGCACCATGTAAACGCTTATTATTCGCGAATTGACTGTGAACGGTTATTATCAATCTTTCTTTCTAAGCTCATATTTAAGAATTTTACCTGTGGGATTTCTCGGAAGCGTTTCAACGATTTCTATGAACTCAGGAAGCTTGTACTTTGCCACCTTGTCTTTCAGATATTCTTTAATCATATCACCTGTCAATTTACCGGATTCCAATGGCTCAATATAGGCTTTCACTCTTTCACCAAGCGCCTCATCGGGAACGCCAACAACTGCCACTGCATTGATATCAGGATGTGATTCAAGCACAATTTCAATTTCCCTTGGGTAAATATTTTCACCCCCGCGGTTTATCATATCTTTTTTTCTGTCAATCACATATAAAAAGCCTTCTTCATCAAGATAGCCGATATCTCCGGTATGCAGCCAGCCGTCAATCAAGGTCTCTTCCGTAGCTTCAGGGTTGTTCAGATACTCTATCATTGTATTGATTCCCCTGATACAGACCTCCCCTTTCTCATTTGCAGGAACAATATTATTATCATAATCCATGATCTCAATTTCCTGACCAGGCATGGCAAGCCCGCATGATCCGGGTTTTCTCTTTCCCATGGGTGGATTAACGCTTGAAACGCCTATGGCTTCTGTAAGTCCATATCCCTCAATTATTTCAACATTGAATTTTTCCTTAAATCCTGTGATAAGATCAACGGATAAAGGCGCTGCCCCGCTGAAGGCAAATTTTAATTTAAGATTTGACATATCAATGGTTGAAGCATCGATTGAATAATAAACATAGTTGTACATGGCAGGCACTCCCATGAGGATAGTGACCTGATTTTCAATAATTGCAGGCCAGAAATCAGCAGGTTTGCTACCCTGTTTGCACGTTGATTTGTCTGCCTGTATGTTATTTTTTATCCATAGTAAAGCACATGATTTTTGTCCGGAATTTCATTGGCTCTTACGGTGAACATTTCAGCCATACTGTCAAATTCAAGGCGTTTACCTTTAAGGGCAGGAACATCAGCAAGTTTATGCACAGGCATACTTATAAAATAACGATAATAGATCTGCTGGGCAATCACGGCAAGCCTGAACAGGCCGAAGCAGTAGTAAAAGTCAAATTGTTCTGTGTCTCTGCATGTCTTTTTCCCGTAATAATCCACTATCTCCTGCCGGGTCATGGCCCCTTCAAGATTGGTGGGCATGGTTCTGATCACCTGCATTGCATCGGGATCATCTTTTTCCACCCAATAGGCAAGGCAGTTGCCAAGATCCATTACTGGGCCAAATCCAGATCGGCCTCATGGCCGTTATAAAGCAAGGCAGAAAGCCTCAACAATACCAATTAAATGATCGGCAAATTGATCTACAGAGACCTTGAGTTTCCTGTATTTCCACCGTTTAAGGTACCATTCCTGCTGCATCGCCTTGATCATGCTGGCAGTTAATTCATGGTCCCCTGACTTGAAAACACCATGTTTTTCTCCCTGTGCAAGAATATCGGTCAGTATTTTCTGGGTATATTCTTCAATGGATTTAACCTCTTCAAACTCAAGGGGTTTTATATTTCTCGCCTCCATAAATGTAAAATAAAACCAGGGCCTGAACAATTCAGACAGAAAAACATGGGCCTTAATCACTGCCCTTAATTTTTCCACCGGATTTGCATAAAGACCGGAAATCTGTTCAAGATCCTGCCTGATAATTGCCCACCCCTGGGTGTGAATAATACCAAGCAGCTTTTCCTTACCTGGAAAATATGCGTACAAAGCCCCGAGACTAATGCCTGTTTTTTCACTTAAATCCCGCATGGTCATTGCCTGAAACCCTTTTTTATAAGTAATTCTAAACACAGCCTTAAAAATTTTTTCCAGGTTATTTACAGCGGTTTTCTCCTTTTTAATCCGCATTAAATCCTTATTATTACGGAACACTTCCCTTGAAAGATTCTGGTTGGAAATACCATATATTTTTTTAAATTCAGTGTAATCCATGCTGTTTACTTTCTTTTTTCACACCTGTTTTAATATGATCTGGCCGTTAAAAAATAAAATAAACAAAATCATTTATATTCCTTTAATATACGCTTTGCTAATGAGGTTTTGTGAACCTCGTCTGCTCCGTCATAAATCCTTGCCACCCTTTCATGGCGGAAAAAATATGCCAGAATAGTATCATCGGTCATTCCAAGTCCGCCGGGAACCTGCAGGGCCCTGTCCACAATTTTCTGCGCCAGAGCATGCAGTGGTGAATGCGAATTCGTCAAACCTGTTTATATCCCCGTCATCATTGATCTGTTTTATGCAGACTAAAATTTTCATACAATAAAATTTAAACTGAATAAAACAGCATGTCAAGAATAATACGAACGAACGTTCATTTTTTTACATGGCATAATTATTTAAAATTTAAATTAAAACAGCCGTTTTATAAAATTTATAAAACCAAAAATAAATATATTTTAAACCTTGACTTTTTTTATAGTTTTTTTTAAACGTTATTTATGTTGTTGATTTTATTTTCTACCTGCGAAAGGCAATAATAATTGTCTGCAGGAATTTTAAATGATCACTTAACAAAGATAAGGAAAAAAAATGAAAAAGTTGTTTTGGGGAATTTTTTTGCCTGTGTTGTTCAGTCTCTGCATGGTTTCTTTTGCAG
>CAZLBE010000041.1:0-9023 GCA_964557635.1 uncultured Desulfobacterales bacterium | reverse complement strand
GCTTCACCAACGTATTTCATCAAATACTGCTGGCCGTATGCACCCATTCCCTTTAGTAAGAAAATTAAAACAGCAGCTCCCGGAAGAAGGAGCAGTTTTGTTTTATCCTTATTGATAAAAATATCATCTAACATGGGTTTTACAAGGTAGGCGGAAATTGATGTTGCAGCAGCCACAACAATCATGCAAATCACTGCTGCAATCAGCTTTTTCCAATGGGAAGCAATGAGCTTAAAAAGGGTCTTTTCTCTGTCGGTAAATTTTTTTGTAATTATTTTTTTCATAAGCGGTGTATTATGTAGTATGAGAAGACTTGTTGTCAATATTTAAAAATATACTATGATAAATAGAGACTGAATTTGAATATGAAAAATGTTGACATCTGTCCCTCAACGTGATGCTCACCGGTTGAATTATAGTTCGTTTTTTAATGTACGACCTATATCAAAAACATCGTGACAGGCAGGGCATATAAAAAGCCGTCCCATGGCTGTTATTCTGTAAAAAGCTTATAAAGGACCTGGGTACCCTTGTTCTCGTAACCCATGTCCACAAGTTTCTGATAAAGTTTTCGCGTAAGTGCAAGGCCCGGTGTTTCAAGCCCGAGATTTTCAGATGATTCAAGGGCAATGTTCATATCTTTCATAAAATGCTTGACATAAAATCCAGGTTCAAAATCGCCTTCAGTCATGCGGGGACCAAGATTGTTCAGTGTCCAGGACCCTGCAGCACCTTTTCCTATGCTTTTAAGCACAGTTTTGTGGTCAAGACCTGCTCTTTTAACATAGGCAAGGGCTTCACAAACAGCAACCATGCCCGCTGCAATGGCCATCTGGTTTGCGATTTTCGTGTGCTGCCCGCTTCCGGGACCTCCCTGAAACACTATATTTGTTCCCATCACTTCAAACAATCGGTAAACAATGTCAAAAGTTTTTTCATCTCCTCCTGCCATGATGGAAAGTGTTGCATTTTTTGCGCCTGTATCTCCACCTGACACAGGTGCATCAAGGGTTTTAACGGAAACTTTTTTCCCGGTTTCATAAATTTTTTCTGCAAGCATAGGACTTGAGCTTGTCATGTCAATGGCAATTGTTCCAGGCTTTGCATTTTCAAGGATTCCATTTTTTCCAAAATAAATTTCGCGTACATCTTGCGGGTAACCCACCATGGTGATGATCACATCACATTTTGAAGAAAGATCTGCGATGGATTCCTCCCAGATGGCTCCTTTGTCGCAAAGTTCATTCGCCTTTGATTTTGTCCGTGTAAAAACATGCATGTCATACCCTGCTTTTAGAATATGGCCGGCCATGCTTTTTCCCATCACTCCTGTTCCAATAAAGCCTGTGATTGTGTTCTTTGGTGATACCATCATTTTAATCTACCTTTTAAATTTTTGCGTTTTTATGCGGTAAAAATGAATTTTTTAAAATTTTTCCCATTGTAATATCATTTTTGCAAAAATTTAAATTAAAAAACTTGATAATCGAGTCAAAGATTGTGATTAAAAACTTCTGTTAAGGACATTGATGCAATGATCAATATCTTCTTTTGTACCGGTGTGCTTTTCTATGTTATCCGATAATTTAACTGCGTTGTGCCATGCTTTGCCGGGAAGCGTCCTGCATTTTGCAAGTTTTATAACCATATTAAGCGGGACAACCCCGACATCATTTGTAAGATTTGTTCCTATCCCATAGGAATCCCTGATTCTGTTTCTGCAGTGTTTATGTATGGCAATGGCTTTTTCAATATCAAGGCCGTCTGAAAAAACAATGGTCTTGGTTGTGGGATCGATGTGGAGTTTTTTGTAATGCGAAATAATTTTTTCGGTAAATTCAAAGGGGTCGCCTGAATCGTGTCTCACACCGTCAAAGAGCTTGGCATGCATGGTGTCAAAGGTTGATAAAAAAAAATTCGTTGTAAAAGTATCTGTTAATGCAATCCCTAAATCACCCTGAAACACCCTTATCCATGCATCTATGGCCGTGATGTTTGCCATTCTGTAACCATTCTGGACACCATGGAACATGAACCATTCATGGGCTACGGTTCCAATGGGTTTTATTTTAAAATGCCTTGCAAGGTTGACATTGCTTGTGCCGATCAATGTGTTGTGTTCAAGATCTAAAATATCTTTTATAAGGGATCGATGACCCCTTGATGAAAATCTTCTCCTTGTTCCGAAATCTGCAAAACAAATATTATTCTTGCTGAGCAGCTCTGTCTTTTCAAGGTTAATGGATTTCTGCTTTTCATGGGTGACAGGTTTTGCACGGGTCATGATAAAATAAAGCTCACTTATCAGTGCCATTAAAGGCACTTCCCATAAAATAGTTTTGTACCACGGCCCTTTTATGCTCAGGTTGAGTTTTTCGCCTGCCTGATCAATAAAAACTTCATCGGGATTAAACCTGTAGTGTTCAAGAAAATCCAAATAAACCGGTGTCATAAAATAGCAGGTGTCTTCTAAATACTGTTTTTCCTCCTTTGTTAATGTCAGATCTGCCATTTTTACAACTTCGCTTTTCAGCTTTTCCACAAAGCCTTTTGGAAAAGCTGAATGCGCTCTGTTTATAAAAATATATTCAACGTCCACCCTTGGATAGAGCATGTGGACTGCCTGCTGCATGGTGAATTTGTATAAATCATTGTCAAGAATGCTTTTGATCATTTTTATTTGCTTTATGCAGCAGCGGCAAAGCCGAGATCAAAGGCCTTAAGGTTCATCTCTGTAAAGGCTTTTTTGGTTTTGGTCTTTATGGCCTGTTCAACACTTTCTCTTGACATGGGAAGGACCCCGCTTTTGATCAGCGCTCCCACAAGCACAATATTCATTGTCATGGGGCTGCCTGCCTGTCTGGCAAGTTTTAATGCATCAAACGCTATCATATCCTTTGTACGTTCTTTAATCAGGGCTTTAATCTCTTCAATTTCAGGATAAACGCCATTGCCGATTGCCACGGTAAAAGGAGGCAGCGGTGAAAGGTTTGTGACAACCCTTGTCTCTTTACTGCATTTATTCATAGCCCTCAATGTTTCAGAAGGCTCAAATCCCAAAAGGACATCAGCTTCTCCATCTGAGATAATGGGGCTTTTGGCATCACCAAAAACCATTGCCGATTCAACAACACCTCCCCGCTGTGCCATGCCATGTATTTCACTCATGCGCACCGGAATATCGGAAAGAAGGGCTGCTTCACCTAACACCTTTGATGCAAGAAGATTTCCCTGACCGCCGACAGCTACAATAATTAACCTTGTTATATCCATGATATCATATCCTTATTTTTTAATTCTGAAATATTATTTTATACTTTTTTTCAAAGGTACAATGGCATTTTCCGTACAAATTTGGGCGCATAGAGCACATCCAACGCAGGTGTCGGGATCTATATTGACCCTTTCGTCTTTTATATAAAATGACGGGCATGCTATCTCGTTTATGCAGTCCCTGTGGTTTTTACACCTGTCGCTTATTTTAAAAGGCCTTGGGTTGAGAACTTTCAGGCTCTTTGCATAGAGCATGCAGATCTGCTGGGAGATAATGACGGAAACGCCCTTGTATTCAAGTGCTTCCTTAATTGCGGCAATACTCTTTTTCACCTTAAAGGGTTTTATAATTGTAACATGTTTAACGCCGATTGCCCTGACTATTTTTTCTATGGAAACCGTGTTGTATCCGGAAAGGTTCATTTGTTCCATGTCAACCCCGGGGTTGGGCTGATGTCCTGTCATGGCGGTGATTCTGTTGTCAAGTATCACAAGGGTGAAATTGTGGTTGTTAAATACTGCATTTACAAGGCCTGTCATTCCTGAATGGAAAAAAGTGGAATCCCCTATAAAAGAAATTACCTTTTTATCCGTTGCCTTTGAAAAACCACATGAACTGCTCACCGAAGCACCCATGCATATGAGGAAATCTCCCATGCCAAGGGGGGGGAGAAATCCCAGAGTATAGCAGCCTATGTCAGTTGGACAGATAGTATCCATTTCCTGTGCTGCTTTTTTGACTTCATAAAATGTTGCCCTGTGTGAACATCCTGCGCAGAGGTTTGGCGGACGCTGGGGGATTTCAGGAAATTTTGATGTATCAACGGGAACAGACGGGGAATAATCAATGCCAAAATAATCTGCAGCCACTTTTTTTACCATGGCAGGATTAAATTCATAAAGGCGGGAGAAAAAGTTTTCACCTTTGCCCCGGACAGGAATAACAATGCCCTGTTCCTGGAGAATCGATTTTATTTTTTCTTCCATAAAAGGCTCGCCCTCTTCAATAACAAGAATTTTTTCACAACCCTTTGCAAATTCAATGATCATTTTTTCCGGCATTGGATGGGAAAAACCGATGCGTAAAATTTTTGCTTTTTCAGTCAGCCCAAGCTCTTTTACAGCATCTGAAGCGTAAAGATAGCTTACTCCGTTACATATAATTCCAAAAGAGCCTGATCCTGTGATAAAATTGTGTTCTGAAGTCTCGGATATTTTTTCAGCCTCTGCAAGGTTTTCCAAAAGTTTTACATGAAGTTTTCTTGCAACTGCCGGAACAGGAACCTGGTTAAACGGATCTTTTGTAAAATCACCTTTTGTTTTAATTTTTTCAGCTTTTCCAAAGCTTACAAATGCACTGGAATGGTTAATTCTTGTTGTTGTCCTTAAAAGAACAGGTTCATGCAGTTTTTCAGAAAGCTTAAAAGCTGCAATTGTCATATCCTTTGCCTCGGCAACGGATGACGGCTCCATTACGGGAATACCTGCAAATTTTCCATAGTATCTGTTATCCTGTTCGTTCTGGCTGGAAAACATAAAGGGGTCATCGGCTGTCAGTATAACAAGCCCTGCTTTTACACCGACATATGCAAGGGTCATCAAGGGGTCTGCTGCAACATTTAATCCAACATGCTTCATCATGCACATGGTACGAAGACCTGAATTTGCAGCAGCTGCTGCAACCTCAAGTGAAACTTTCTCGTTGGTGCTGTATTCAAAATACAGATCGGTTTCATGGGAAACCTGAAACAAATTCGTTGAAATCTCTGAGGAAGGTGTCCCGGGATAGGTTGTGGCAAATGCAACGCCTGCTTCAATGGCACCTCTTGCAATGGCTTCATTGCCCAGAAGCATTATTTTTGTTCCGGTTTTTTCATTTAAAAGTTTATGCATTGTTTATTCATATCCTTAAATTAAATTAATAGTCGGTGTATGAACGAAATTTTTCTTTTCTGACAAAGCCCTGATAAAAATAAAATTCTAATAACCGCCATGAGGCGAATCTGGTTTGGCCCAGACCTGTCTCACAACAAAGTATGGAATAAAAGTAATAGGTTACGTTTTATTTCATATAAAAAAGGCATACATTAAAGAATATACGCAGTAATGATTAAATTTATTTAGAGTCGGACTGTGACAAAAAACGTCTTTTTTTGTTCATGTACAGGTTAATGTTAATAATTGAATCATAATAATTTTTTGGCATACAGTTCAGGAATACCGGCTTTTTTTATCTTTGCTGCGGCAAGTCTGTTATTGTAAGGGACAAATCGTGGCTCAACTGTATTGGAAATTGAATCCCAGATCAAATATTTTGCCCTTGAATCTTTATCCCGTGGCTGACCAACACTTCCTGCATTAATAATATATCTGCTCTCTTTGTCAAGTGATATCTTTTTTTTTATTTTCTCCCTTGTGATCACACCGTTTTTTAATTGTGTTATCTCAAGAAGATGTGTAGGCCCGACAAAACAAATTCTCTGGGAAAGTTTTTCCATTATTTTTTTAATTATTTCCAAAGGGGTAAGCGTGATATATTTTGTTGCTGAATCAGGTGGCAGTCCGTGGACAAAACGGCATTCATGACTTACGCAATAAATATTAAAAGACCTGATTCTGTTTATGGATTTTTCCGACAGCAACCGTCTATTTTTGATAAGGGCTTTTTTTGCATTGGCATTAAAAGCTCTGAGATAATTTTTATCAAGTAGGGCAAGTTCATGGTTTCCAAGAACGGAGATGATTTTTCTTTCTTCAATAAGCTTTATTACTTTTTCCGGATCAGCGCCATAGCCTATGTTGTCACCAAGGGAAAAAACAGCATCGACTCCTGCCTTGTCAATATCTTCAATTACTGCTGTAAAAGCTTCAAAATTACTGTGAATATCGGAAATAACAGCAAGTCTCATACTTTTAATTGTTTAATATCATATTTGCTGAATTTATATAATGTATTGCAGTTGTGACACCTTATTTCAAGGGGGAAAGATTCCTCTGCAATGATATCATTTATCTCTTTTTCCGGAAGTGCCGCAAGATAGCCAAGCATCTTTTTTCCCGTGCACCTGCAGAAAAATTCAACTCTGTTATTGCCAAGAAAAATAGGTGTAAGACTATCAAATTCTTTTAGAATAAGCCTGTCAGCCGAAATACGATCGGAAATTGTTTTGCCTATTGATCTAATATTTTTGACAATTGATTCTACTTTTTTCACTGTTTTTTCATCCACACCGGGCATGGCCTGAAGAAAAAGTCCTCCTGCACCTTTAATATCCCCACCGGGATTAAAATAAACGCTTAAACTGAAAGCCGTTGGAATCTGTTCCGATTGAAGAAAATAATTGGCAAGGTCTTCGGCAATGGTTCCGTATTCCAGCATCACCTTTCCGGAATAAGGTTGTACCGATTTTTCAAGGTATTTTGTAACAGTTAAGAACCCTGCCCCAAAAATTGCCGGCAGCCCTTTTATTTTCTTTTCTCTGCATTCCTCTGAGAATCCCGGATTTTTTAAATAGCCTCTGACCTCTCCATATACATTTGATTCAACATCAAGTCCTTTTACAGGGCCTGAGCATTGAATACTGATACTGATGCTGTCTTTGCCCTTAAGATTTGCCGTTAAAAGAGCAGCTGCAATGTATGCCTGGCCAAGCACAAGCGTTGATGTCATATCAAGCTCATGGTTTGCCTGCATCTCTTTTACCATGCGTGTGCAGTTAACAACTGCGCCCCTTATCATCCCGTCTGCCATCATGAAGCGGTGGAGTCTGTCCCTTGAAGCAGCCTGGAGCTGTTTTTTCAGATCACCTTTAAATATATTTTTTTTCAGCATTTAATCCTCATTCTTTCATTAGATTAAATTTTTTCTGTCAAGTGTTCGATATTGGATGGCCTCTGCAATATGGTTTTTTGTTATCCTGCCTGTTTTTTCAAGATCTGCAATGGTCCTTGCGATTTTAATAACACGGCTGTAAGCCCTTGCAGACAGCCCGAGAGTGTCCACAGCTCTTTTCAGGAGTGAAACGGCATCAGAGTCAAGTGTACAGAATTTTTTTATATGGCGTGATTCCATACCTGCATTACACACAATTTTCATATTTTTGAAACGCCTGGTCTGTATTTTTCTTGCTTCCTTAACCCGTTTGCGAATTTTTGATGATGATTCCTGCTTTTTTGTTCCTGCAAGTTCCTTATACGGTACGGCAGGTACTTCAATATGGATATCTATCCTGTCAAGCAATGGTCCTGATATTTTTGATCTGTACCTTTGAATTTGAGAATCGGAACATCTGCATTCATGTATGGAATCACCGTAATAACCGCAGGGGCATGGATTCATGGCTGCAATCAGCATAAAGGAGGCTGGAAATTTTATACTGGAACCAACTCTTGATATTGTGACATTTCCGTCCTCCATGGGCTGCCTTAAGACTTCAAGAACATTTCTTCTAAATTCCGGAAGTTCATCAAGAAAAAGAATACCGTTATGTGCAAGGCTTGCCTCTCCGGGTTCAGGATTTTTCCCGCCGCCTATAAGTCCCGGTCCTGATATGGTGTGATGGGGCGATCTGAATGGTCTTGCTGTAACAAGGGGCATTTTTCCCTTTAACAGGCCTGCAACTGAATACACGCCTGTCGTTTCCATTGCTTCATTAAAGGTAAGTTCAGGTAGAATGGAGGGAAGCCTCTTGGCTAACATGCTTTTTCCTGACCCGGGAGGTCCTGTCATACAGACGTTATGGCCCCCTGCCGCAGCAATTTCAAGAGCCCTTTTTGCCGAATTTTGACCTGCAACCTCGGAAAAATCAAGATTGTCATATGCCATGGATTGATTTAAAAAATTTGACAGATCACGCTTAAAAGGCTCTATTCTTTTAAATCCTGAAAAGAAATTAACAATGTCCGATAAAGTTTCAATTGGCAAAACATCAATGCCATTGACAATTGAGGCTTCAATCCTGTTCTTAAATGGAACCACAATGCCTTTGAATCTGTTTTTACGTGCTGCAAGTGCTGCAGGAAGAATTCCGTTTACAGGCTTTACACTTCCATCAAGGGAAAGTTCGCCGATAAAAGAGTAATGTAAAAGTGCCTCTGAAGGAATAATTTTTGATGCTGCAAGTATTCCCATGGCCACGGGCAGGTCAAAGCCTGTTCCCTGTTTTTTTATGTCTGCAGGTGCAAGGTTTACCGTAATTCTGTCAAGGGGAAAAGAATATCCTGAATTTTTTATGGCGGTTTTTACCCTGTCACGGCTTTCCCTTACAGCAGTTTCAGGAAGACCCACAATATTAAAAACAGGCAGTCCAAAGGAAATATCAACCTCAACATCAACAACATAGGCATCTATTCCGGCAACGGCACTGCTTTTAATTTCTGCAAGCAAGTAAGTGTTTACTCCTTATTTTTTAATGCATTGAGTTTTGACAGTAATTCCTCAAATTCATCTTCATAATCGAGCAGATCCATCATAACCGGAGGCTTTACAGAATGTGCAGGCAGGCGGGCCTTTGTTTCATTAATAAGGACTTCAAGCTCCGCCATTCTTTTTTTTATATCATCAATTTTTTTCTGCATATCAATCATTTCCTTTTTACATCATCCCTTACATCATCCCTTCCTGCACAGATTAAGATAAATAATCTACTAAAAAACAGGCAATCCATATTCCTGAAGTTTTTTATATTGCAGTAACCTATTTCCAGCATTGTATCATTCTCATGGCGGTTTATAAGAAATAAAACGTAACA
>CAZLBE010000040.1:2873-9065 GCA_964557635.1 uncultured Desulfobacterales bacterium | reverse complement strand
AGACGAATATGAGGCACTCTCCAAACATTTACATTATAAGCCGAATATTTACATTCAGTTAATGTTTAATTAAAGCACAGACTGCTTTATTTTTTCATTGGCTTCTTTAATAACAGCACTTAATTTAGAGATGTCAACCGGTTTACGCAGATAGGCAAAAGCCCCTAATTTCATACATTCTTCCTTGTCATCCTCTGAACCATGTCCTGTAAGTATGATAACTTCAATTGAAGGGCTGTCCTGCTTGACTTTTTTTAAAACATCGATACCGTCAACACCTTTCATTTTTAAATCAAGTACCATTACATCGGGTGGATCATTTTCAATAAGTTTTAAAGCGGATTCACCATCATGGGCAACGGCAGAACCCATTTTTCTCAGGATCAGTCGATCTGAAAGGGTTTCAACAAACTCCTGCTCATCATCAACTAATAAAACTCTGGAAGGCAGGGTCATATCATATTTCCTGTAAATATCATTTTTATGGAAATGTTTGCTTACGCCTATTTCAATTTCTTCAACGCCGTCCACCTGAGAGACAATGGAGCGCAGTTCTTTTTCAAGGCGGCCAAGCCTTGTTACGTTTTTGTTAATCAGGATATTAATTTTAAAGCGGTCGGCGTGGACAATAACATTGTGTCCCTTTGCTGCAAGGGCAACTTCAACGGTAGCCTGGAGATTAAAATCTCTGATCGCCTGGCGTGACGCGGCATTGGGCTGGAAAATATCATCATCTATGTGGCTGATGATAAGATCAGATGCATCTTCAATTGATTCTTTATTCATAGGAATTATGAGATCATAATCCGCAGGATTAAAAGGATCGTCCATTTCACAGTATCTTGCAAGCCACTGAAGCTGTTCCGTATCAAGTTTTTTTATTGTTTTTTCAGCTTCTTTTTCGTTAATTTTATCTGTTTTTCTCATCTCTTTTATTCTGGACTGCATATCTGATATAAGGCCTGTCCTGTAAAAATGGGTGATCTCCCTTGGAATAAGCTGTGTTGCGTATCCGTTTAAAATAAGATCCCTGCCTGCTGAAACCATGAGCATTTTTGAAAGAACAAGCTTAATATATGCAAGTGCAAACTGTTTTTCATGGGTAAATCTTTCAAAAACAGAAGTTTTAAAGCTGAGAGCCTTTTTTACCTTGGCTTTATCCATTCCTGAAAGGGTTGCAGCTTCGGAAAGAATCTGGTCAACTGAAGTAAGCTTAAAACCTGTTTTTTCGCTCAGTGTATTTATTAATTGATTTTCTTTACAGAAATCAGCGCTGAAAATTGTTATAATTGCCATTATTCCTCCTGATGAATAAGCTTAAAATTAAATTTACATGGCGCTCTTATGATTATCCATAGATGTTGTATCCAAAAAGCATGCCAGAACCAAAGATAAATAATTTTAGATGATAATTTAAATAGATCATTATTTATCATAGTTTATATGTTAATAGCAACTAAGGGCTATGGCAACAATAATCAGGATTTTATCTTAATAATTATCGTTAACAGGGGTAAATTTTTTTTACAAAAACCATTTGACAAGGTTAAATCATAAGTATAGTAACACTTAGGCTTTTTAATGTTTCAGATTGAAACTCTATCTGTTCCAATCTGGAAAAATTATATTTCTATAATGCAGAGAGAAAAAATATGGAAAAAGTAAAGAAAAAGAATAAAGGGAAGATATGGGGTCTTTTGACAAGTGTTCCTGAATTGACCCTGTTGATTGTGCTTATTATAGCGGGCTATGCTGTTATGGGCATTTTTTCAAAAATTCAGCCGACTCAGGTGCTGAGCCCGACGGATATGTGGATTATCATTGTTGCATCCTTTGTGATCAGTACTGCAATAGCAATGCTTGCAGTTATCGGGGGTATTGGTGGAGGCGTTATCTTTACGCCTATTATGCTTGGGTTTACCCATATAGATAGTCTTGTGGTCAGGTCAACAGGACTTGTTGTGGCGATGTTCAGCGGATTGATTTCATCGGGTCCTTTTATGAGGACAAAACTTGCCAATTTAAAACTGGTATTTTACTGCGGTGTTCCCATTACTGTGGGAGCTCTTGCAGGAAGTGTCGCTGCCATATATATGCATAAATACATGGGGCCTGTGGGAGATGGTTACGTACGTCTTTCCCTTGGACTTCTAATGCTTATTGTTGCCTATTTTTTGGTATCCGGCGGCGGTAAAACCGAATATCCCGAGCCGAAAAATATTGACCCGCTTTCAAAGAAATTAAAATTAAACGGTTTCTACTGGGAAACATCTCTTGGGAAAGTTGTTCACTATAATCTTACAAATGCCATTCCCGGCGGCATAATGTTTATTGCTTTAGGCTTTATTGCCGGTTTTTTCGGCCTTGGCGGCGGTGCATTTCTTACAGCAACACTTAATCTTGTCATGATGGCGCCGGTTAAGATAGCTGCTGCATGCAGCGGTGTTCTTCTTGCCATAAGTAATGCCACTGCAATCTGGACATATATAACATACGGAGCATTGATTGCAATCTTTGCTGCACCATGGATGCTTGGTCAGGTTGTAGGCGGAATTTTGGGAGCCTATCTCTTAATCAGAATAAAAGCAGGTTTTGTAAGAAAAATATTAATTGTTATTTTATGTGTTTCTTCAATAAAGCTGATTATGCGTGGACTTGAAGGAGCATTTGGAATTCATATGCCCTTTTGAAGGAGGAAATCATGGTAGAAGAAAAACCTAAAGCGCAGCTTGCTGCATTAATATATGGAGAAATTGTTTACTGGGGAGTTCTGCTTGGTTCTGTAATCGTAATCATCGGTTCTGTGCTGGCATTCCTTGGAGATAATTATATACCTGCATCATACTGGCTGTCATCAATATGGAAAGGAGAGTCAATTCACGAGATCTGGAAGGGAGCAACCGGAGCCCTGCCAATGGGGCACTGGTATCTTGCACACTTAACCACCGGTGACGGATTGACAGCTTTTGGGATTTCCCTTGGTGTTTTTTCTGTTTTGCCTGCACTTCTTCTCTCTTCGGCAGCTCTTTTTAAGGACAAGGACGTGGTTTACGGGACTTTGGCACTTATCGGCGGTATTGTTGTATTAGTCGCAGTACTTGGAATAATTCCAATGCCCTCATAACTTTTTTTTATAAGAAATAGAACGTAAACAATTACGTTTATTGGCTTCGCGCCTTCGGTCCATAATTTGTTATAAGGCAATCTGGGCAAATCCAGATCGGCCTCATGGCCGTTAATAGAATAATATTTATAACATTGACAATATAAAATAATATTAATACATTTCTACAAAATTAATATTTATAGATTTCAGCATATTATACAAAGGAGGATTTCATGCCTGTTATTACCATTACCAGGGCTTCTTACAGTCACGGGCGAATGATTGCGGAAAGAGTGGCGCGTGAGCTGAATTATGAATGTATTTCACAGGAAATTATAAGTCTTGCTTCACAGCAATATGATATCCCGGAAAACTGGTTGAGGAAGGCAATAGAAGATGCGCCTTCCCTTTTTGACCATTTCAGCTATGGTAAGAAAAAATACCTGGCATATATCAGATCTGCACTTCTCGAATATGCAGCCAGAGATAACATTGTTTACCATGGGATTGCAGGTCATCTGCTGCTTGAAGGTGTTCCAAATGTTCTCAGGGTTATTATTTCTGCAAATATTGAGGAACGTATCAAAATAGAGGTGGAAAGGGAAAAGATATCGGAGAACGAAGCTAAAAAAAATATCAAAAAATTTGATAAGGAAAGAAAAAAATGGGCAAATTATTTCTACGATAAAGACCCCTGGGATACGAGTATGTACGACCTTACACTTGTTATAGGCGGATTGTCAGTTGATGATGCAGTTAAAAGAATTGTAGAGACTGTAAAACTTCCAGCCTTTCAAACCACAGATGAATCCAGGCGCATACTCAAACAAAACAGCCTTGCAGCAAAGATAAAGTCCGACTTGATGAATTTTTACTCCGATATTGAGACGTCTGTTGATGATGGTACTATTGTTGTACATATTCAGAGGGATTTAAGGCAGGAGGCGGCTGTAGTTGATGATATTAATGCGATAATTGCTGAAATGGAGATTCCCGAAGGACAGGATGTCCGTGTAAATGTAATACCTTTCTGACAGATTTGATTCATGGAATCAGGTATTGGAAAGAGAGCTTGTCTTTTTCATAATACCATGCAACTCAGGGGGCATAATTTTTTAAGGCAATGATTTAAGGAAGAACGGCAATGAAAGTAGTACATAAAATAATAATTGGTAATGCTCTTGCTATTATCACCATAGCCCTTGTAGCTGTTTTTTCCTATCATGAATTCAACCTTATCCATGATAAACTCCATTTTGTTGAAATAGCAGATACTTTTAACGCATCTCTATTAAAGACGAGGCTTTCCGAAAAGAACTATTTTTTATATGGCGACAAATCAGCCATTTTGAAAATTAAAAATGAATTAGTTAAAAACGAGGAGATGATTAAAAGTCTTAAATTTAATATTATCAGATCAGTTGGCAGGCAGGAGTTTAATAAACTGCAGGGGTTTTTCAATGATTATAAAAATGAAATTTCAAAAATAGAATCTGCAGGTAGCCCAAAACGTATGGAAGCTGATGTTCGGGATGCCGGCCATGCTTTAAAACGGTTTTCAGAGAATATAACAAGGCTTGAGAGGAAAAAGGTTAATAAGATTATTTCCGCTTCAAGAAAGACGTTATTATATTTTTTCATTATCATCATTGTTGCTGCAATTGCAGCAACTTATCTGTTTTTTTCGAAGATGTTTAAATCCCTTAGGAAAATTGAAAAAACAGCAAAGGCCATTTCAAAGGGAAGTTTTGAAAAAATAAACGAAAAAATATCAAACGATGAATTCGGCTCTGTCATGCTTGCAGTAAATTCCATGAGTGAAGAGTTGCAAAACCGTGAAGACCAGCTTGTTCAATCTAAAAAACTTGCATCCCTTGGTATCCTCACTGCAGGTGTAGCGCATGAACTTGGCAATCCCCTTAATAATATTTCAATGATTGCCCAGACATATGTAACTCTCTATGACAAACTGTCCAGTGAGGACAGACTTGATTATGTAAACACTGTTCTAAAAGAAACAGAGAGAATAAAAGATATTGTGCAGGACCTTCTCGATTTTTCCAAACCCAAGGGGAAGGATTTTAATATTGCATCCTTGAACAACGTCATCAGAAATTCCCACAGGCTGGTGAATAATATGCTTCATGTTTCAGGAATAAAAAGCGAATTTGACCTTCAGGCAGATCTTCCGCCTGTTTTTATTGATAAGAATAAAATTCAGGAGGTGATAGTTAACCTTGAGACCAATGCCATTCAGGCCATGTCGCCCGGAGGGATGCTTTTTGTTAAAACAAGATACAAAGAAAATGATAAATATATAACAATTGAAGTTCAAGATACAGGTAAAGGCATAGAGCCGGAGTTTCTAAATAATATTTTTGATCCTTTTTTCAGCACAAAGGGAACAGAAGGTACAGGGCTCGGGTTATCCATAGTTTACGGGATAATAGAGAAACATAAAGGAAAAATTAACGTAAAAAGCGAAATTGGAGTTGGAACAACTTTTATTATAGAATTACCAGTTTACACTTTAAAGGAGGATTAAGATGGGCAGCGGTTACAGAATAATGGCAATTGATGATGAGAATATTGTTGGAAAAATGATAAAAGCAAATTTTGAGCCTGACGGGTATATTGTTGAAGTTTTCTTAAACGCAAAGCCAGCTCTTGAAAGATTAAACGAAGAAAAATTTGATCTTGTAATTACTGATTTGAAAATGAAAGATATTGATGGCATGGAAGTGCTTCAAACAATAAAAAAAGAGTCTCCGGAAACCAAGGTGATAATGGTTACAGCTTTTGCCAGCATGGACACATCAATAAAGGCGTTTCGTGGCAAAGCCGATGATTTTTTTGCCAAACCGATAAAAATTGCAGATCTCAAGGCCTGCGTTAAAAAATTATTAGATAAATAAGAAGATTTACTGGCCTCAAAATTTAAACGGGTGTGTTTTTTGTATATGACAAATTTTAGCCGGCCTTCATGAAACAGTCATTTTATTCTTTTTATTTATGCATATGCATTTCTTATATTCCTGCAGCCCTTTCAGGGGCTGCAGTTGCCCTTTTACGTGCTCAAGTCAAAG
>CAZLBE010000040.1:0-2773 GCA_964557635.1 uncultured Desulfobacterales bacterium | reverse complement strand
ACCATGCTCCGGCCTTGCCGGTTATCTAAAACGGTTTAATTTACAAAACGGGTATAAACAATAAATCTTGACATATGGATTTATTTTCTTTATGAACAAGCCTGATATGTTTTGTATCACCGCCATGAGGCAAAGCTGGATTTACCGGATTTGCCTCAAAGAATCAAAGATTCTGACAAAAATGGGTAGTAGACGTAAAGCCAATAAACGTAGTGGTTTACGTTTTATTTCTTATAGAACGTTCATGAGGCAAAGCTGGATTGGTCAAGCCGCATTTCAATAAATGTATGACTTGAAAACCTTGATTCTTATGGCATAGTGCTAAATTTTAAAATCAGGTTATTATCTGAAAAGCTATGGCTATGAAAGAGCCTGTTCACACAGGGCTTGTTATTGGAACAATTTGAAACTGGAATTAAACGATGATATATAAAATATTTCCTTTTCTCTCTTGGTTTCAGGGGTATAACGCTAATAAATTTAAAATTGATTTTATTGCCGGCATGACCGTTGCTCTTGTATTGATTCCCCAGTCAATGGCATATGCCCAGCTTGCCGGACTGCCCGCATATTATGGTCTTTATGCAGCATCCATGCCCCCTATGATTGCCGCGCTTTTCGGATCAAGCCGCCAGCTTTCAACGGGTCCTGTTGCAGTTGTTTCTCTGATGACGGCAGCGTCCCTTGAACCCCTTGCCACTGCAGGCAGCAGCGCGTTTATCATGTACGCTGTCATGCTTGCCCTTACAGTGGGTATTTTTCAGTTCCTGTTAGGTGTGTTACGTCTCGGTCTGATGGTGAATTTTTTATCCCATCCCGTTGTGAACGGATTTACAAATGCTGCGGCCATAATCATTGCATCTTCCCAGTTTTCCAAGTTGTTCGGTGTTTATGTGGATAAAGCTTCGCACCATTATCAGACCATTACCAATGTGGTTAAAGCGGCTTTGGCATATACTCATCTGCCAACTCTTTTAATGGGGATTTCCGCCATGGTTATAATGTATGTTTTAAAACGGATAAATCCTAAAATACCATATGTTTTGATTGCTGTTGTTGTGGCCACCCTTGTATCCTGGCTTACAGGCTTTGATTACAACAAAACCCTTCCTGTTTCTGATATTGCATCAATTAAGGTTCAAAATGATATAAACCGGTTTAACAGAACCATTAAAGAACTTGGCAGGGTAAGTGAAACAAGAACAAAAATAATGGCAGAACTTAAATTTGAAGAATCATCCCGCAAGGGGCATGGTGCTTCCGAGAAAATTCTTCATTTAAATTATGAAATAGCAATTGCAGGATATAAAATAGGAGAACTAAAGAAACACTTACATATTTTAAGAACAAAATTGAGAAGTATAAAATTTGCAGCTGTTAAATCGGATAACAACAGCATTGTTTTTTATCCGGAAAGCGATTTGCCTTTCAAAGCTCTTAAATCAGATTCAAGGGTGTGGAGAATAAAAATGGGAAATAAGCTTCTTAATGAGAAAGCCATCTTAATGACCGGTGGAGGAGCTGTTGTTGGTTCCATACCAAAGGGGCTTCCTGATTTCAGTATTCCGAAACTTAAGTTTTCTGTTTTTTTTCAACTGCTTCCCTTTGCAATCATTATTTCTCTTCTCGGTTTTATGGAGGCAATTGCAATTGCCAAAGCCATGGCATCCAAGACCGGTCAGAGAATAGATCCCAATCAGGAGCTTATAGGACAGGGACTTGCCAATATTATAGGTTCATGTACCAAAAGTTATCCGGTGTCGGGTTCGTTTTCAAGAAGTGCTGTCAACCTTCAGTCCGGGGCAGTTTCCGGAATCTCAAGTGTTGTTGCAAGTGCTGTCGTAATTATTGCCCTTTTATTTTTTACGCCTCTTCTTTACCATCTGCCCCAGGCAGTACTTGCCGCTATTATCATGATGGCTGTAATAGGTCTTGTAAATGTAACAGGTTTTATTCATGCCTGGCGTGCTCAGTGGTATGACGGAGTGATTTCTATTATAACATTTTGTGCAACTCTGATAGCTGCACCACATCTTGAAGAGGGGATCTATATTGGGGTTGCTCTTTCACTTGCTGTTTACCTTTACAAGAGTATGCGGCCAAGACTGTCGTCTCTTTCCCGTTCCGTTGACCTTGAGCTCCGCGCAAGTGCAGTTCACGGCCTTTTGACCTGTAAATATATTGATTTGATACGTTTTGAGGGTCCTTTATTTTTTGCCAATGCCAGTTTTCTCGTGGACGCAATAAATTCCCGTCTTCGTGAGACAAAAGAGCTTAAGCATATTATAATAGCGTCAAATGGCATTAATGATATAGATGCATCCGGAGAAGAGGCTCTTTCACTTGTCATTGATCAGGTGAGAAGCACAGGCAGAGATATTTCTTTCAGTGGAATAAATGAATCTGTCATGGCTGTGCTTAAACGAACCCATCTGCTTGAAAGAATAGGAAAAGACCATATTTTTCCGACCATGGAAAAAGCAGTAATGACAATTCATCCCATGCTGCATGGAACAGGAGCTGAAAATGAGTGTCCCCTTGTTACATTCTGCGGTCACACACATTAAGGATCTGAACAACGGCCTCATGACCGTTATTTTTCTGTATTCCGATTCCTGAATTTTTCATAGGCTTTTTTAAGCGTTTCACTTAAAGCATCAATATTGACAGGTTTATTAAGATAGGCAAACGCGCCAAGTTTCATACATAATTCTTTGTCTTTTTCAGAACCATGACCTGTGAGAATAATAACTTCAACTTCAGATTTGGTTTG